>NZ_JBIDDG010000008.1:0-282216 GCF_043205005.1 Micromonospora sp. NPDC047620
GCAGCGGGCCGGTCTGCCGGCCACGTCCATCGCCTGGGGACTGTGGGAACACACCACCGGCATGACCGCCCACCTACAACACCGCGACCGCGCCCTGGCTACGGAGCACGCCCTGGCCCTGCTCGACGCCGCGATCGGCGGGCACCACCCCGCCGTCGTCGCCGCCGACCTCGATCCCGCCGCGTACGCCACGCCCCTGCTCCAGGAACTCCGGCGTGGCCGGGCCACCCACCGTCCGCGCAAGGCGGCCGTGACGGGCGACGGGCAGACGCTGACCGACCAGCTCGCCGGCCTCGACGTCGGCGAACGCCGACGCAACCTACTGCGGATCGTCCGCTCCGATGTCGCCGCGGTCCTCGGCCACCGCGACGCTGAGGACGTCGACGCGGACGCGCCGTTCGCGACGCTCGGCTTCGACTCACTCACCGCCGTCGAGCTGCGTAACCGCCTCGGTGCCCGAACCGGTCTGGTCTTCCCGGCCACGCTGACGTTCGACCATCCGACGCCGGCCGCGCTCGCCGAGCACCTCGACGGGGAACTCGGTGCCGGTCCCGCCGCACCCGTACCCGCACCCGCGCCCGGCGCCGGTGGCGGCGTCGACGATTCGCTGAGCGCCCTGGTGCTGCGGGCCTACCGCACCGGGGACGCCGAGCGGGCCGACGCCCTGGTCCGGGGCATGGCCTCCTTCCGGCCCTCGTTCCGGACCGCCGCCGAGGTCATCGACCGGCCGCGGCTCGTGCGGCTGGCCGCACCCGGCGGCCCGGGACCGCACGTCGTCTGCGTGCCGTCGTTCGCCTGGAAACCGTCGGTATACCAGTACGCCGGCCTCGCCGCCGCTCTACGATCCGCCGCGTCCGTGTCGGTGCTGACCCTGCCCGGCTTCCGGCCCGGCGAACCGCTACCGGCCGACCTCGACGCGCTCGTCGACCTGCACCGCGCCGTGCTGGAGGCCGAGGCGCCGACCGGGTCGATCGTGTTCGCCGGGCACTCCACCGGCGGGCAGCTCGCCGCTGCGCTGGCGCACCGGTGGGAGAAGGCCGGCCTTGTCATGCTCGACACCTGCTGGTGGCCTGAGCGCGCCAGCGAGGAGTACGCGGCCTGGTCGGCCGCGATCACCCGGCACCTGATCGACCGCGCCGGCGCCCAGGACCGGCTCGGCGAGGAGTGGGGAGACGCGTGGGTCACCGCCCGCGCCCGGTACGGGGAGTTCGACCTCAGGCCGGCTCCGATCTCCGCTCCCACCCTGCTCGTACACGCTCGGGAACCGGTCGGTGCGGCAGTGCCGACGGAGACCGAGCGGGCCAGCTGGCCGCATCCGCACGAGGCGGTGACGGTGCCAGGCAACCACTTCACGATGCTCGAACGCGTCCACGTCGCCACCACGGCCGCGGCCGTCGACGCCTGGCTACGGCAGGGCTGAGCGATGGCCGGCCGCCACACGGAAGAGCCCCGCCGGTGTGCGGCGGGGCTCTTCCGGGATCGCCGGTCAGGTCAGCGCGGCGGTGAACCGGTCGTTGACCTCGCGACTGATATAGAAGACGCCCTTTTCCAGTTGGTCCGGCGTCCAGGTGACGCACGGCCGGTCGGGATAGGCCACGTAGCCGCCGCTGAAGACCTCGTTGCGGTTGCCGGACGGATCGAAGAAGTAGATGGTCTGCCCCCGGGTGATGCCATGCCTGGTCGGCCCGACGTCGACCGGTACGTCGTCCATCGCCATCAGGTCACCGGCCCGCAGGATGTCGCTCCAGCTGCTCAGCTCGAACGCGAAGTGGTGGAGCTTGGCGTTCGGCCCCTTCAGGATCGCGATGTCGTGCACCGTGTTGCCTACGGTCAGCCAGGTGGCGATGCAGTCGGCGTCCGCGTCCAGCGACGTCGCCAGGCGCTCGCTGGGGTAGAAGTCCAGGACCTCCCGGAAGAACCGCTCCATCAGGTTGACGTCCTCGGCGGTGATGAGCGCGTGGTCCAGCCGTGGCGCGCCGATGCCCACCAGATGACGGGGGAAGACCTCCGGGTTGTGGGTACCGACCTCGGTGCCCAGCACCGTCATGTCGTGGTACAGCTCGACGACGTGCTCCGACGGCAGCACGATCCGGATGCCGTCGCTCACCTCGCGGTTTTCCCCGGCGGACATGCGCGACACGGCGCAGCCGAAGCGGGTTGCGCGGTCCTCGAAGCGCTCGATGTCCGCCGGGTCGGCGACCTTGAAACCGAACTTGGCGACGCCGACGCCGCCCTCCTCGAGGACGACCGAGTGATGGTCCCACTCGTCCCAGCCCTTGAAGTAGGCCGTGCCGTCCTCGACGAGAACGGGATAGAGACCCATCGTGTCGCCGTAGTGCTGCTTGGCCTTCTGCAGGTCGGTCACGCGGGCGTGGACATAACCCATTCTCAGTACACCCATGCTCTGGCTCCAATCGTGCGGGGCGGGTCAGTCCGTCAGGTGGGTCCTGGCGTACGTGGAAGGAAGGGGTTGGTGCGGCGGAGCCGGTCCTGGCGCAGCTCGACGACGACATCGCCGCACGGGACGGCGCGGCAGGTGAGGCAGGTTCCGGTCGCGCGTTCCTCGGCGGCGAGCACGGACTCGGCGACCACGTCGTCGTACCGGACGCTGCCCGCGCGCAGATCCACCTTGCACATGCCGCAACCGCCGCGCCGGCAGCCGACGGTGTGGGTGTACCCGGCCCGGGCCAGCGCGGCCAGGATGGTCTCGCCGTTGGCCACCGGCACGGTCAGGCCGGCCGGCAGGATGACGACGGTGACGGTCATCCCGGCGTGCCGAACCGGGGGAACAGCCGTACGGCGTTGCCGTGGGAAATGGAGGTGCGCTGCTCGTCGCTGATGTCGGAATACTTGTCGAACTCGTCACTGAAATGCGTCACCGAGGGCAGGGGCGCATATGGCCAGTCGCTGCCGTAAACGATGTGCGTCGGGTCGGCGAAGGCTAGAAGTGACGGAAGCGAGACCGGGCTGGTCGACAAGGCCGTGTCGAAGTAGAACTTCCGGAGATCCGCCAGATACGTATCCGGGGTCAATTCCATGTCGCGTCGGACATAGGCCATGCGGTGCGCCGCGTAGGGCACGAATCCGCCACCGTGCGAAAGGATGATCCGCATCCGTGTCCAGCGCCGCATCGCACCGTGCCGGACCAGATTGTGCACCGCGCGGCTGGTGTCGAGCAGAAAGTCGAGGAGAAACGGCGGTGCGCCGTCGAGGCCCGGTCCGGGCAGGTGCGACGGGTGGATCAGCACCACGGCGCCGCGCCGGTCGAGTTCGGTCATCACCGGGTCGAAGGCCGGGTCTCCGGGGTACGCACCGCGCACGTTGGCGAGCAGGACCACCCCGTCGGCGCCCAGCACGTCGAAGGAGTGTGCGATCTCCGCCAGGGCTCCGTCGACGTCCGGCAGGGTCAGCGTGGCGAAGAAGCCGAACCGGTCCGGTCGGTCTTTTACCTGCTCAGCGGCGTATTCGTTGACGTATCGGGCCTTGTCGCGCGCTTCGGCGTCGTCACCGAGGTGAACTCCCGGCGTGGAGACCGACATGACGCAGCTGCGTATGCCGTGATCGTCCATCATGGCGAGGGCGCCCTCGGCCGACCAGGCCGGCAGCGGCATGCCCCCGGCCGTCAGGCCCCTGTCGACGAGCCAGCGGGAGTAGCCCGGCGGCACGATGTGCTGATGTACGTCGATGCGATCTGTGCCGGTCACGTCGGTTCCTTTCGCGGCCACGACAAATCCCGAATGTGCACGGGTGAATGGATGCGCGATATCGGAGAAAGTGCCCGGCGCGCGGCGATGAATGCGCGTTCATCCGCTGTTGATTCGAGATCACGCCCGGTCGGGACCATCCTTGTCGCGGACCCGCGTCACGGTCGATATTCCCCGTGCGTTGGCGAGCCGGAAATCGGCCGCTGTGGCCCAGACGCTAGCAGTGGCCGGCGAGATCATCAATCAATGTGATCTCGGTCACATCGCATATTGACCACGGATTGGGGTCGGTGTACTGTCCATTCGCACAGGCCAATGGATCAATCGGCAGTCGCTGTCACGCCTGCGGGATCGATCGCCCCCGGAAGTGTGGCCTTCTGCTCCGCGCTCGCTCAGGTCCGGGCGCATACGCGGTGCCGCATTGAGTTCGTGAATGCCGCGGGTCGCGAAGACCCGCAGGTCAGACCGGCGGCTTTCCCACGCGTCACCTGGCACGGCCTCCAATCATCCAGCGTCTCTCTGCGGGGAAGGGACCCCAACGTGCAGCATGAAGCCAGCGGTACGACCTCCGAACCGATCGCCATCGTGGGGATGGCGTGCCGGTTCCCCGGTGGTGTGAACTCACCCGCAGAGTTCTGGCGGCTGTTGACCGAGGGCCGCGGCACCGCCGGCGAGCTGCCCGACGGGCGCTGGGACGACTACCTTCGGTCGGATCCGGCCAACGCGGCCGCGCTGCGGGCGGTGAACCGCCACGGGTCGTTCCTGCACGACGTCGCCGGGTTCGACGCCGCGTTCTTCGGGGTCTCGCCCAGAGAAGCCGAGCTGATGGATCCGCAACAGCGGATGACCCTCGAGGTCAGCTGGGAGGCCCTCGAACACGCGGGTATCCCGCCCCGCGCCCTCGCCCACCACGACGCCGGCGTCTTCGTCGGGGTCGGCGCCGACGACTACGGCCGCCGGCTGCTCGAGGATCTGCCCGGCATCGAGGCGCGCACCGGGATCGGCGGCGCCTACTGCGCGGTGGCCAACCGGGTCTCGTACACCCTCGACCTGCGTGGGCCGAGCCTCGCCGTGGACACCGCGTGCTCCTCGTCGCTGGTCGCCATCCACCTGGCCTGCCAGAGCCTGTGGATGGACGAGACACCGGTCGCCCTCGCGGGCGGCGTCATGCTGATGGCCGGCCCGGGTCTGACGATGGTCCTCGACGCGGCCGGCGCCACCTCGCCGCGCGGGGTGAGCCGGTCGTTCGACGCCGCTGCCGACGGCTATGGCCGTGGCGAGGGCTGCGGGATGGTCGTGCTCAAGCGGCTCAGCGATGCGCGCCGCTCCGGCGACCGGGTGCTTGCCCTGATCCGCGGCGGTGGCATCCACCAGGACGGCCGCACGAACGGGATCATGGCCCCCAGCCAGGAGGCCCAGGAGCACCTGCTCCGCCGGGTGTACCGGTCGACCGGCATCCCGCCGGCCAGCGTCAGCTACGTCGAGGCGCACGGCACCGGCACCGAGCTCGGTGACCCGATGGAGGCCGGTGCGCTCGGCGCGGCGCTCGGCTCGGGATCCGGTCGGCAGACTCCGTTGCTGATCGGCTCCGTCAAGACCAACATCGGGCACCTGGAGGCCGGTGCTGGGGTGGCCGGTGTCATCAAGACGGTCCTGGCGCTCCAGCACGGCCAACTGCCCGCCACCCTGCACCTGACCGAACCCAACCCGAAGATCGATTGGACGGGCACCGGGCTGCGGGTGGCCGACCGCCTCCAGGACTGGCCGCGCGGCGACCAGCCCCGCCGTGCCGGGGTCTCCGGATACGGCTACGGCGGCACCATCGCCCACCTGATCCTCGAGGAGGCGCCGGCGTCCAAGCCGACCGACGCCGTCGGCGGCGACACCGGCGTGCCCCGCGTCTACCCGATCTCCGCCGCGACCGGCACCGGGCTGGCCCGAGCCGCCGGCCGGCTGGCCGCCTGGCTCGACGGTGACGGCACGGCCGCACCGCTCGGCGCGGTCGGGCACACCCTCGCGGTGCGCCGCAGCCACCTCAGCCACCGCGCCGCGGTCGTCGCGGCGGACCGGCCCGCGTTGGTCGCCGGGCTCACCGCGCTCGCCGAAGGGCGGCCCGACGCACCGGTCAGCGGCGTCACCCACGAGCCGTCCGACAGCGCGGCCGTCTGGGTCTTCTCCGGCCACGGCTCACAGTGGATCGGCATGGGCCGCGAGTTGCTCCAGGCGGAGCCCGCGTTCGGCAAGGTGCTCGACGACCTCGACCCCGTCTTCACCGCCGAGATCGGATTCTCGCCCACCGAGGTGATGGCCAGCGGCGAATACAGCGGCGTCGACATGATCCAGCCGCTGATCTATGCGATGCAGGTGGGCCTCGCCGCGGTCTGGCAGGCCAACGGCGTCCGCCCCGCGGCGGTGATCGGCCACTCCGTCGGCGAGATCGCCGCCGCCGTCGTCTCCGGAGTGCTCAGCCCGCTCGACGGCGCGCGGCTGGTCTGCCGCCGGTCGGTTCTGCTCCGCCGGGCCGCCGGCGCCGGCGCGATGGCGATGGTCGCCCTGGGCTTCGACGAGGTCGCCGAGCGACTCGCCGGACACACCGACGTGGTGGCCGCGATCGCCTCCTCCGGCAGCTCCACCGTTGTCTCCGGCGAGCCCGAAGCGGTCCGTGCCCTCGTGGCGGAGTGGGGGGCCGAGGTCGCGGTGCGCACCGTCGACTCGGATGTGGCGTTCCACAGCCCGCAGATGGATCCCCTGCTGGCCGAGTTGCGCGCCGCTGCCGACGGCCTTGTGATCCGGCCGCCGGCGTTGCCGCTGTACACCACCGCGCTCACCGACCCCCGCGACGACGCGGCCCGCGACGGCGCGTACTGGGCAGCGAACCTGCGCAACCCGGTGCTGCTGCACACGGCTGTCCTCGCGGCCGCCGCCGACGGCCACCGCACGTTCCTGGAGGTCTCGCCGCACCCGGTGGTAACGCACTCGATCCGCGAGTCGCTCGACGCCGCCGGGATCGACGGCACGGTCCTCATCACGCTGCGGCGCGACCGGCCCGAGCAGTTGACGTTCCTGGAGAGCCTGGCCGCGGCGCACTGCGCCGGGGTGACGGTCGGCTGGGAGGACATCTACCCCGGCGACGACCTCGCCGAACTGCCGCCGCGCGCCTGGGAACACCGTTCCTACTGGGCGACGAACACCCCGCGGCTGACCGCCCTCGGCGACCGGCACGACCCGGCGAGCCACACCCTGCTCGGCGGGCGGACCGTGGTCAACGGCGTCACTCCGGTGCAGCTGTGGCACACCTACCTCGACCTGGCCAGCCGCCCCTACGACGGTGACCATCCCGTGCAGGGCGTGGAGATCGTGCCGGCGGCGGTGCTGCTGAGCACGTTCCTGGCGGCGGGGTCGACCGATGCGCTCACCGAGGTGGCGTTGCGCACCCCGGTGACGGCCGACACGCTGCGGGAGATCCAGGTGGTGCGCCAGGGCGACGTGGTCAACCTCGCCTCCCGCCTGGTCGATCCGGAGGCCGGGGACGGCCCGCGAGACGAGGCGTGGCTGGTGCACACGACCGCGCGGACCGGTCCTCCAGGTGCGCCGCCGCCGCCGGGCCCGGACGGCCCGACCATCCCGCTGGATCCCGGTTTCGTCGTCGAGCGCCTTGCCGAACTCGACGTTCGCGGGATGGGATTTCCCTGGCAGGTCACCAGTCTGGCGCGGACCCCCGACGGCGGGCTGCGTGCCGAGGTCGACGCGCCCGGCAGCGGCATCGGAGCCGGGCGCTGGGCGTGCGTCCTGGATGCCGCGCTGTCCATCGCGTCCGTGGTCTTCCCCGGCGAACCGGTGCTGCGGATGCCCGCGGCGATCCGTGGTCTCACCGTCACCGGTGAGCCGCCCGCGCGGGTGATCGTGCACGCCCGGCCCGCCGCCGGGCCCTCGGGTGCGGACACTGCCGAGGTTGTCGTCAGCGCGCCGGACGGCACGCTCGCCGTCGTCCTCACCGGGCTGCGGTACGGCGTGCTCGACGGTGATCCGCGGGCCGAAGCCAGCCCCGGGCGGCTCGCCTTCGACCTGGTGTGGCGGCCGATCCCGCTGCCCGCGTCTCCGCCGTCGCCCCACCTCGTGGTCCTCGGTGACCCGTCGCTCGCCAGGCTGCTGGAGGTGCCGCTCGCGACGCAGACTCCGCAGCAGCCCGGTACCGTGCTGGTGGCCCCGCCTCCCGGCACCGCAGCCGCCGACGCGTCGGCCCAGGTCCTTCGAGCGGTGCGGGCCATGGCCGCGCTGCCGCCCGGCGACGGGCGCGTATGGGTCGTCACCCGGGGCGTGCGTGCGGCTTCGGCCGCGTCGCTGGGACTGTCCGCGCTGTGGGGACTCGGCCGGATCCTCGTCACGGAGTACCCGGACATCATGGGTGGCATCGTGGACCTGCCGGAGGCACTGACGGCCGCGACGGCACCGGCCCTGCGCTCGGTCCTCGGCACACCGGCCGGTCCGGACCTGCTGTCGGTCGATGACGGCGCCGTCCACGCCGCCCGGCTCACCCCGCTCGACGGACCGCCGGTGCGGCCCACGTTCGAGTGCCGGTCCGACGCGACGTACCTCATCACCGGCGGCCTCGGCGTCCTGGGTCTCGAAGTCGCACGGTGGCTGGTCAGCCGGGGCGCGCGGCGACTCGTGCTGGCCGGCCGCACGGCGCTGCCGCCCCGCGAGCGCTGGGACGACGTCGATCCGCAACAGCGGACACGCATCGACGCGGTGCGATCGCTGGAGGCGGCCGGCGTCACCGTACGCACACTCGCCCTCGACGTTGCCGACACCGACGCGCTCCGGCAGGCGCTGCGGCCGGACGTCCTCGGCCTGCCCCCCGTCCGCGGCGTCGTGCACGCCGCGGGGGTGGTCGACAACCAGCTGGCCGACCAGGTCGACGACGCCGCGCTGGCCCGTGCGCTGCGGCCCAAGGCCGACGGCGCGCTCGCCCTGCACACCGTGTTCCCGCCCGGCACGCTGGACTTCCTCGTGCTGTTCTCCTCCGCTGGCCACCTGCTGGGCCTGCCCGGCCAGGCCGCGTACGCCGCAGCCAACGCGTTCCTCGACGGGCTCGCCCGGCACCGGCGGGCCGCCGGGGACGCCGCCGTGACGAGCTACGCCTGGACGTCGTGGCGTGGCCTGGGCATGTCGACCTCGTCGGTGCTCATCGACGGTGAGCTCGCCGCCCGCGGCACCGCCGACATCACGCTGCGGGAGGCCTTCCGGGTCTGGGAGTACGCCCACCGGCGCGACAGCGGATTCGTGGCTGTCCTGCGGCCGATCCCGGTGCCTGTCGGCGGCGGACGCCCGCCGCTGCTGGCGGACCTGACCGTCGAGGCGCCGTCGTCGGCGGACCTCGACTCGCAGGCGCCGGCGTGGGCGGACCTCGACGGCACCGAACTGACCGAGCACATGGTCCAGGCGGTCCGCTCCGTCGTCGCCGGTGAGATGAAGGCAGCCGAGACCGACGTCGACCCGCACCGGCCGCTGCTGGAGATGGGCCTTGACTCCATCATGGCCGTCTCCATCCGGCGTCGGCTCGAGCAGGGACTGCGGCTCAGCCTGCCCAGCACGCTGCTGTGGCGCCACCCGACCGTCACCGCCGTCGCCGGCCACCTCGCCGACCTCGCGGCGGCCGGACGCCCCACCACCGAACCGACGTCCTGACCGAGGAGCCGCTGCCGTGACCACTGACCCACCCACCACACGACCGTTCACCGGAGCCGAATACCTGGAGAGCCTCCGCGACGGCCGCGAGATCTACCTGTACGGGGAGCGCGTCGACGACGTGACGAAGCACCCCGCATTCGCCAACCCGGCCCGGATGACCGCGCGGCTCTACGACGCGTTGCACGACCCGGCCCGCCGCGACGTGCTCACCGCGCCGACCGACAGCGGCACCGGGTTCACCCATCCGTTCTTCCGGACCCCCCGCACGGTCGACGACGTGGTCGCCGACCGGGCCGCCATCGCCGAATGGGCGAGGCTCTCATACGGGTGGATGGGCCGCAGCCCCGACTACAAGGCTGCTTTCCTGGGCACGCTGGGCGCCAACGCGGACTTCTACGCGCCGTACGAGGACAATGCCCGTCGGTGGTATCGCGAGTCCCAGGAGAAGGTCCTCTACTGGAACCACGCGATCGTGCAGCCGCCGGTCGACCGTCACCTGGCCGCGGACGCCGCGAAGGACGTCTTCGTGCACGTGGAGAAGGAGACCGACAACGGCCTGGTGGTCAGTGGCGCCAAGGTGGTCGCCACGGGCTCGGCGCTGACCCACTTCAACTTCATCTCCCACTACGGCCTGCCGATCAAGGAGCGTGAGTTCGCGCTCGTGGCGACCGTGCCGATGGGCGCGCCCGGGCTCAAGCTGATCTGCCGTCCGTCGTACTCGGCCACCGCCTCGGTGATGGGCAGCCCGTTCGACTACCCGCTGTCCAGCCGACTGGACGAGAACGACACCATCTTCATCCTGGACAAGGTCCTGATTCCCTGGGAGAACGTGTTCCTCTACGGCGATCCGGAGCAGGTCAGCACGTTCGTGCCGCGCTCGGGCTTCCTGGAGCGGCTGACGTTCCAGGGTTGCATCCGGCTCGCCGTGAAGATCGACTTCATTGCGGGCCTGCTGCTGAAGGCACTCGACATGACCGGCACCGGCGGATACCGGGGCGTGCAGACCCGGGTCGGTGAGGTCCTCGCCTGGCGCAACATGTTCTGGGCGCTGAGCGACGCCGCGGCCCGCAACCCCCAGGAGTGGAAGGGCGGCGCCCTGCTGCCCCGGCTCGACTACGGCCTGGCGTACCGGTGGTTCATGACCATCGGGTACCCGCGGATCCGGGAGATCATCGAGCAGGACGTCGCCAGCGGCCTCATCTACATCAACTCCAGCGCGGAGGACTTCGAGAACCCGGAGATCCGGCCGTACCTCGACCGCTTCCTGCGCGGATCGGCCGGGCAGACGGCCGTCGACCGGGTGAAGCTGATGAAGCTGCTGTGGGACGCCGTCGGCACCGAGTTCGGCAGCCGCCACGAGCTCTACGAGCGCAACTTCGCGGGCAACCACGAGAACGTGCGCGCCGAGATCGTGGCCGTGCAGGAGATGACCGGCCAGCTCGACGGCTACCGGGGCTTCGCCGAGCAGTGCCTGGCCGAATACGACCTCTCCGGCTGGACCGCGCCCGACCTGGAGTCCTACGACGACCTGCGGGCGCTGCGCAAAGAACTGTGGAAGCGGAGCTGACGTGGCCACCCCGTACTTCGGGCACGTGATCGAGGGGGTGGAGACCCCGCCGGACGACGGCCCACGGGCGCCGTCCATCGACCCGTTCACCCGCCGGCCGTGGGCGCTCGCCCCGGCCGGCGACCACACCGTCGCCGCGCGGGCGGTCGCAGCGGCCCGCACCGCCTTCGACTCCGGGCCGTGGCCCGGCATGGGCTTCGCCCGGCGCGGCGTCCTGCTGCACCGCCTCGCCGACCTGGTCGAAGAGCACACCGAGGAACTGGCGCTCGCCGACACGCGCGACATGGGCAAGCCGATCAGCGACAGCCGCGGCAAGGACGTGCCCCGGGCCGCGCAGAACCTGAGGTTCTTCGCCGACCACGCCCGGCTCGACGCGGCGGAGACCTACCCCATGGACAGCGGCCACCACGCCTACAGCCGCTACGAGCCGGCCGGCGTGGTGGTCGCGGTGAGCCCGTGGAACTACCCGCTGATGCTCGCCACCTGGAAGATCGCGCCGGCCCTCGCCTGGGGCAACACCGTGGTCCTCAAACCGTCGGAGGAGACACCGGCGTCGGCAACCATCCTGGCGCGGCTCGCGACCGAAGCCGGCCTGCCGCCCGGTGTACTCAGTGTGGTGCACGGCACGGGCGACGCCGTCGGGAAGCCACTCGTCACCGACCCACGGGTCGACCGGGTCACTTTCACCGGCGGCACGGCAACCGGCCGGGCGATCGCCGCCGCGGCCGCCGCCAACCTGACGCCCGTCAGCCTGGAACTCGGCGGCAAGGGCGCCAGCGTGGTCTTCGCCGACGCCGACCTCGACCAGGCTGTTGCCTGGTCGATCAAGGCGATCTTCACCAACGCCGGCCAGATCTGCCTCGCGGGCAGCCGACTGCTCGTCCAACGCGACATCTACGACGCGTTCCTGTCCCGGTTCGTCGCGGCGGCCGAGGCGCTGCCGGGCGGTGACCCGTCCGACCCGACGACCCGCGTCGGCCCGCTCGCCTCGGCCAGACACCACCGAGCCGTCCTTCAACACCTGTGCCGGGCGGAGGAGGCCGGCGCCCGGGTGGTGACCGGCGGCGCGGGCGAGGGCTGGACCGTGCGGCCCACGGTGCTCACCGGCGTCGGCACGGACACCGCCGCGTGGCGTGAGGAGATCTTCGGCCCCGTGGTGACCGTGACACCGTTCACCGACGAGAAGGACGCGGTGCGCCTCGCCAACGACACCCGGTACGGCCTGAACGCCATGCTCTTCACCAGCGACCTGTCGCGGGCGCACCGGGTCGCCGGCCGCCTGCGCGCCGGCACCGTATGGGTCAACTGTTTCTTCGTCCGAGACCTGCGCGCGCCGTTCGGCGGCGCCGCAGAGTCCGGGATCGGCCGCGAAGGCGGCGCGTTCAGCCGTGATTTCTTCACCGAGCCAAAGGCCGTCGTGATCCAGGTCGATGAAGGGGACCGCCCGTGAGTCACTCCGAGGAAGGTATCCGCTATCTCAGCGCCGCCGACGTCACCGGGCTCGTCAGCCGGATCGACGTGCCGGCCGTCATTCGCCAGACCCTGCTGGCCTACGCCAAGGGTGCCGCGGGGCTGTCCCCTGAGGCCGCCCTGCGCTGGACGACCGGCTCCGGGCACGCCGCGCGCAGTCTCATCCTGCCGGGGTGGGCCGACGGGGCATACGGCTGCAAAATCATCAACGCCTCACTGGGAAACGTGGAGCGGGGCCTGCCCCGGGCGGCCGGTCTGGTCGTGCTCGACGACCCGGAGACCGCACGGCCCGTCTGCATCATGGAGGGCGCCCGGATCAGCGCCCTGCGCACCGCGGCCACCTCGGTCGTCGCCGTCACCGCCGTCCGCGAACCGGCCGACGTGACGCGGCTGGCGTTCCTGGGCTGTGGCCGGCAGAGCGAGACACACCTCGAACTGCTCGCGCCGCTCACCCCGGCCCTGCGTGAGGTGCGCCTGTTCGACCTCGACGCGGGCCGCGCCGGGCACTTCGCCGCCCGATGCCGCGACCTGCTCGGCACGGGCCGGCAGATCCGGGTGACATCGACGGCCCGTGAGGCGGTCGAGGGTGCCGCGCTGACCGTCGCGGCCACGACCACCACCGAGCCGTACGTGGACCTCGACTGGGTGCCGCCCGGCGGGACGTTCGTCAACGTCTCGCTCGACGACGCCACCGAAGGGCTGCTGCTCGGCGCCGACCACCTCATCGTCGACGACTGGGAGTTGGTCCGCACCGACGACCATCGCCTGCTCGGCCGGTTGGCCGCCGCGGGCCGGGTGGTCGGGCCGGACGACCCCGCACCGGACGGATCGCGCCGGGTCGACACCGAGATCCCGCGTCTGCTCGCGGGGCAGTACGCCCGCCCGGTCACCGCCACCGACCGCGTGGTCATCAACCCGTTCGGCATGGGTGTCAGCGATATCGGGCTCGCCGCCGCCGTTCTCGACCTCGCGCGCCGAACCGGTGAAGGCACGCTCCTGCCGTGCTGATGCCGCCGTCGCCGCCTCCAGGCGCCGAGGTGTCCCCGCTGGACACCCCGCAACTGCGTCCCGTCCTGGGTACCTTCGCCACCGGGGTCACCATCGTCACCGTCGGCGGAACCGACCCGCACGGGATGACAGCCAACTCCTTCACCTCCGTCTCGCTCGACCCGCCCCTCATCCTGATCTGCCTCGCGAAGAGCACCCGCACCCTTGACGGCGTCGTGGCGGCCGGGACCTTCGCGGTCTCGGTCCTCGCCGCCGACCAGGACGCGGTCGCGCGGCACTTCGCCCGTCGCATGCGCCCCGGCGGCCCGGCCGGCTTCGGCGGGGTGCCGTGCGTAGACGGCCCGCACACCGGCGCGCCCCTGGTGCGCGACGCCGCCGCCTGGCTGGAGTGCGCCCTGTGGCGCACCTACGACGGCGGTGACCACGCCATCGTGGTGGGCCGCCTGTTGTCCGTGCGCCGCGTCCACGACCGCCCCCCGCTGCTGTTCTACTGCGGACAGTTCCACCAGGGGCCCGTTACGGCAGCGTCAGCTTGAGCCGTCCGGGCCGGCGGCGTCCGGGGTGACGGCGGCGACGTTCTCCGCCTGCCAAGCGTCCAGGTCGAGCAGTTCGAGCGTGGCGGGAGCCTGCGGGGCCGCCGGGGCGGGATCGGCGTACGCGGCGGCGACCGTGGCCCGGTCGAAGACCCGCCAGGTCACCGCGATCACCGCCAGGGCCACCACGAGCCCCACCCAGTACGGCGCGGTCAACCCGAACCGGGCGGCGACCACCCCGCCGAGCAGCGCGCCGAGGCAGTTGCCGCCGGCGGCGATGAACAGCGTCGTGCTGCCCACCCGGCCCTGCAGGGCGGACGGAGTCAACCGCTGACGCAGCGAGTTGGCCACCATGTTCCACAACGCGCCGTGCACCCCGAACGCGAACAGCGCCACCCCGACGACCGCCGCGCTGCGGGACGCGGCCAGCGCCAGGTGCAGCCCCGCCTCGATCAGCAGGCCGATCCGGATGGTCCACGTCGCGGTGACCGCGGCGACGAGCCGGTCCCCGACGACCGAGCCGAGCAGCCCACCGACCGCGAGGCAGGTGAAGAGGGCGCCGTAGCCGACCGAACCGAGGCCCAGCCGTTGCGTGGCGAGCAGCACCAGCACCGCGAGGGCCGCGGTGAGGGTGAGGTTGAGCAGCCCGATCAGCAGGGTCATGGTGCGCAGCAGCCGGTGGGAGAGCAACCAGCGGAAGCCCTCGGCGACCTCCGCGCGCACCGAGCGGCGTCCGCCCGTCTCCGACGTTCCGCGGTACGACCCGGCTATCAGGCCCACGAGGAGGGCGCTGAGGGCGTACGTGCCGGCGTTGACGCCGAACGGGATGGCGGCCGCCACCACGAAGAGGAACCCGCCGAGCGGCCCGGCGACCATGTTGTGCATGACTGTCGTGCCCGCGCCCAGCCAGCCGTTGGCCCGTTCCAGCCGCGACCGCGGCACTACCGCCGGCAACACCGCCTGGGCGGCCGTGCGGAACACCACCTCACCGGCGTTCACCACGAACAGCACCGCGTACAGCAGCGCTACCCCGGCCCGACCGGTGACGATCGCGGCGACCAGCACCGCCAGGGCGACGACCCGTACCCAGTCGACGACGATCATCAGCCGGCGCCGGTCGACCCGGTCCGCGAGGACCCCGCCGGGGAGCGAGAACAGCAACCACGGCAGCCACGCCACGGCCGCGCCTGCCGACACGACCAACGGGTCGTCGGTCTGCGACGCCACGTACAGCGGAGCCGCCACCGTCGCCATCCCGCTGCCCAGCGCCGACGTGGTGCTGGCCGCCAAGAGCCGGGCGAAGCGCCCGCCGAGTCGTTCGCCCCCGATCGCCGTCACGGCGAGCGAATCTACCAGCGGCTGCGGTTCTCTCCGACGGGATTAGGGGACCGGATCCTGCGCGGCGGCTGGCCGTCGGGCGTCGGGCGGCTGGCCGCCGTGCAGGCGTTCGCGGCGCACGCGGACACCCTGGTCATCCGAAGCGGCGCCACGCGTCGTCGGCCACCGCGTCGACGCTGCGGCCCGCCGAGGCCAGGTCCGCTGCGGTGAACTGTTCCGGCTCACCCGCACGCCGGCGAACCGCTCGTCGCGCGAGATCGGCGTACGCGGGGAACAGTTCCGCGAGGTACTCGGCGGCGGCCGTCTTCGAGATGACGTCCTGGTGGGCCAGCGTGTAGTGCAGTCGTGCGGGGCCGAGCACGAACCAGCTGACGGTGTCGGCGTCCATGACCTGCTCGGGTGGCACGTCGGCCAACGCGGCCGGGATCGTCGCCGCCGTCGCCTTCCAGTACTCCCGCAGGTTGTCGAGGTTGTACCGGCGCAGTTGCTCCCGGTCGACCCGTATCCTCAGGTCCGCGACGGCCGGTCCACGCACCGGGATGCCGTACCGCTGCAACGTCAACCACAGCACCGGAGTGAGCTCGCCGCACGGCCGGTCGGGCGTGAACTGGCCATTCACCACGAACGGCACGATCCGGTTGTCGATCGGCCAGGCCTGCGCCAAGGCCGGCTCGAGATAGACGCCGTCCAGGCGCGGCGATCCCGGCATCTCGCTGTGGATCCTCGCGAGCTGGGTCAGATCGTCACCGGTGGCCGGCCGCGACGTCAGGATCACCGTGTCCACGTCACTGGCGCTCGGCTGCCAGGCACCGAGCGCGGCGGATCCGACGACGTAGAGGCCCCGCACATAGCCCGGCAGGTCATGATCGACCTTCGCCAGGTAGGCCCGTGTCAGATCCTGGATCATGCGGGCGACCGTAGCAGTGCCGCACGGAACTCGATCGCCTCGGCGTACGTCCGCTTCTGCCGGAGCCGGGGATACGACAGAACGCTGGGCCTGGCAATGCCGGTTCAATACCGTCCGTCGTAGTTGGGCGGCGGTTACCTGGCGCCGGGCACCCGATGCGGCTGTCGCCCCCTGAGGGATGGATGACCATGACCGAGCCGTTCTCGCGCGCCGAGCGGCGGGTGCGCATCGAAGACGTGGTGAGGCAGGGCGGGATGCTCAGCCAACCCGACCTGGTGGTACGGCAGGACGACGGCGGGGGCGACATCGCGCCGGCCGACACGCCGGGCCCCAAGGCGATCAGGGTCGACGGTTACCTCAAGATCGTGCAGAGCAACGGTTACGTCGCCCATGTCACGCTGCACCAGGACGGGCAGCAGGTGTGGGGCACCGCGAACCACTCGGGAAATGTCCGGTGCGACAACGTCACGGGCACCGTCGTGGGCGAGCAGCTCTCGATGACCATCCCGTGGGACAACGGCACCCGAGGCATCTACACCAGTCGTCTCCACCTGGAGGACGGGCCCTTCACGACCTTCGGCCAGGGCATCATGCGGGGCGACACGTACGACGAGCTTCACCCGGACGTGCGCGCCACCTGGGAGGTCCACGATCGGGTGTTCACCCGCCTGGACCACATGTAGTCGGGGCCCTCCGCGCCACTCGGCGCCGTCGGGTCGTCGCCGTGCCCGGCGCGGGCGACCGGGCACGCGCGGTTGCCGTGGTCCCGCTGTCGCCCGACCAGCCCACCTCGGCTCAGAACAGCGTCGACGGTCCGACCGGGGTCGGCTCGGGCAGCGGTTCGACCTCCGGCAGGCGCGCCCGGATCTCGTCGTGGAACCTGCGGGCGAGGTCGGGCGCCTCGGCGTTGTCCGGGGTGTGCAGGAACATGGTCGGGGAGCGGCCCTCGCGCAGCCAGCCGGTTACGACGTCGAGCCACGGCTGCCAGCCCTCGACCGTACGGGCGGGGTCGTCCCGGCCCAGGTACCGGACGATCGGCCGGTCGGTCAGCGCGCGGGTGCGTAGCGACGTACGTGGCTTCCTGGTCCACGCCTCCCGTTCCGCGTCGCTGGTCGGCGGCTGGCGGAAGAACGCGGTGGTGTCGAACGGAACCCACTCCGCGCCAACCGTGACGAGCGTGTCCTCCAGAATCCGCGCCGCCCGCGGGTCGTCGAAGAACGCGGGGTGGCGGACCTCCACGGCGTACCGGTGGGTGGTGGGCAACCCTCGCAGGAAGCGGGCGAGCGCCGGCACGTCGGCGGGGCCGAACGAGCCGGGCAACTGGATCCAGAGGGCGTGGGCCCGTGGGCCGAGGGGTTCGATCGCGTTCAGGAACACCCGGAGTTCCTCGTCGGCGCCGGTGAGCCGGCGTTCGTGCGTGACCGTCTTGGGCAGCTTGAGCACGAACCGGAAGTCGGGGTCGGTCTGCCGCGCCCACGACGCCACCGTCTCCCGGGCCGGGGTCGCGTAGAAGGTGGTGTTCCCCTCGACCGCGGTGCACCAGCCGGCGTACGCGCGCAGCCGCTCGTGGGCCGGCAGCGGATGCGCCAGGAAGCGTCCCTGCCAGGTCTTGTGCGTCCACATCGCGCACCCCACGTGCAGGCGCATCCGATCCTCCCACCGCTCGACGGCCAGCGCGGGCAGGCCCGCGCCCGGGTACGGTATCCGGCCGTGCGACCCGGCTCCGCGCACACCCGCCGGCTCTGCCTTCGGCCCGCGCCGGAGGTCGGGCCGTCCGCCCCCTCGCGTGTTCCCCGACCCGCCGTGGGCCGCCCCAGTCAGCGGCATGGGGCTGTCGGACGTCAGCGGCATGGGGGCTGTCGGCCGTCAGCGGCCGAGGAGTCGCACGCCGACGTAGGCGGTGGCGGCCACCAGGACCCAGCTCGCCAGTCCCAGTGCCAGGGTGCGGCCGCCGGTGCGCCGGAGGGTCGGCAGGTGGATGCCGGTGCCGAGCCCGAACAGCGCGGCGACGAGGAGCACGTGCTGCACGTGACGCGCGGCGTCCGTCAGCGGGTCCGGGACCAGTGGGGTGCTGGCGAGGCCGACCGCGACCAGGAACCCGACGACGAACAGCGGCACCGCGGGTGGCCGGCGGCCCGACCCGCCCGGTGCCCCTCCCGCGGCGCGGCGCGCGGTGACGGCCACCGCGGCCACGAGAGGCGCGAGGAGCGCGACCCGCGCCAGCTTCACCGTGACGGCGGTGGTGAGCGCACCGGGCACCTGGTTGGCGGTGGCCACCGTCTGCCCGACGTCGTGGACGCTGGCGCCGACCCATTCGCCGAACGCGACCGCGTCCAGGGCCAGCGGGCCGCGCAGCAGCGGCAGCAGGGCGATCGCGAGGGTGCCGCACAGTGTGACCAGCGCCACCGCGGCGGGGACGTCGTCGTCCTCGGTGTCCGTCACCTTCTCCATCGCCGCGATCGCGGAGGCACCGCAGATGGAGAAGCCGGTGGCGACCAGCAGCGAGCGGGCGCGGGACACGCCGAGCAGTCGTCCGAGCAGCCGGGTGCCGGCGAAGGTGACCGCGACGGTGCCCACCACCACGGCGAGGCCGGGGACACCGATCTGCGCCAGGTCGCCGAGGCTCAGTTGCAAACCGAGGAGCACCACCGCGAGCCGCAGCAGGGGTCCGGCGGCCACCCGGGTGCCGGCATGAAACACCGGGCGGTGCACGCCGAGATTGACCACGACCATCCCGAGCGCCACGGCGACCGTCGACGCGGGCACGGCCGGCAGCATGCGCGTGACGGCCAACGACACCGCGGTGGCCGCGGCGACCAGGAGCAGTCCGGGGACGGCGCGCGGCAGCCGGCGCGGTTCCGGCCCGGGTGGATGCGTTCGACCGTTCCCGCACCGACGGCCAGCGCCGCGTGCCGTGAGGGTGGATCTGCTCGGGTCTTCGTCGACCACCGTGCCTCCCGAAAAGTG
Organism: Micromonospora sp. NPDC047620; assembly: GCF_043205005.1. Classification (NCBI taxonomy): domain Bacteria; kingdom Bacillati; phylum Actinomycetota; class Actinomycetes; order Micromonosporales; family Micromonosporaceae; genus Micromonospora; species Micromonospora sp. NPDC047620. The sequence continues at coordinate 19,186 of NZ_JBIDDG010000008.1, forward strand.
AGATCCCCTTGACAGTGCAGCAGCGATGGTCGGGCCGGTAGGTGGCTCAGGGTGATGGGCTCATCAGGGCGGCTGATGGGCCGGCGTAGTGTTTGGGCGTGGAGTTGTCGCGGGTGCCGGATCTGGACGCGCTCGAGCTGTTGCTGCTGGTGGATGCCACCGGAAGCCTCGGCCGGGCGGCACAGGCACGGGGAATCGGGCAGCCGGCCGTCACGGCTCGGGTCCGCACCATGGAGCGACTCGTCGGTTTCCCCCTGGTCGAGCGAGGCCCTCGTGGATCCACGCTCACGCCGGAGGGGCGGCTGGTGGCTGACTGGGCACGCGACGTGTTGCAGGCGGCGGCGACACTCGACGCCGGCATCCGCTCGTTGCGCGCGGAGCGGGACGTACGGCTGCGGGTCGCGGCGAGTCTCACCGTGGCGGAGCACCTGTTGCCGACGTGGCTCGTCCGGCTCGCCGCGCAGCGGCCGCAGACCGCCGTCAGCCTGCACGCGATGAACTCCACCGACGTCGCACGGGCCGTCGGCGACGGCACGGCGGACCTCGGCTTCGTGGAGGGGCCGCGCGTGCCCACCGGGCTGGACTCGCGCATCGTCGCCCGCGACGAACTCACCGTCGTGACGCACCCCCGCCACCCGTGGGCGCGGCGGCGCCGGCCGGTCGACGCCGCCGAACTCGCCGCGACCCGACTGGTGCAGCGGGAGCCCACCTCCGGCACCCGGCATGCCCTGGAGACGGCCCTGCGTAGCCACGCGCCGCTCGCTCCGCCACTGCTGGAGCTGTCCACCACGAGCGCGATGCGCGCGGCGGTCGCCGCCGGCGCCGGCCCCGCCGTCCTGAGCAACCTGGCCATCGACGACGAGGTGGCCGCCGGACGTCTCGTCCGGGTCCCGGTGACCGGCGTGGATCTCAGCCGGCCGCTCCGCGCGGTCTGGCCGGCCGGTCAGCGACCTACCGGACCGGCCCGGGACCTGCTCGCCATCGCGGCTCGACGCGGTCGAGGGCCCGGCTGATCCGGCACGGGCGCATCGGGGACGCGGGCCACGGCCGGCCACCCCCGCGGGACGCAGAGGGCCCGGGTCACGTCCTCGGTGACCCGGGCCCTCTGCACATCAGGCGATGTCGTACCGGTCCAGGTTCATGACCTTGACCCACGCCGCGACGAAGTCGGCCACGAACTTGTCGTGCGCGTCCTGGCTGGCGTAGACCTCCGCGAGTGCCCGGAGCTGGGAGTTGGAGCCAAAGATGAGGTCGACCGCGGTGGCGGTCCACCTCACCTCATCGGTGGCCAGGTCCCGGATCTCGTACACGTGCTCGTCGGACTCCGACGCCTTCCACCGGGTGCCCGGGGAGAGCAGGTTGGTGAAGAAGTCGTTGGTGAGCACGCCGGGCTGGTCGGTGAGGACGCCATGCTGCGTGCCGCCGACGTTGGCCCCGAGGGAGCGCAGGCCGCCGATGAGGACGGTCATCTCGGGCGCGGTCAGGTTGAGCATGTAGGCACGGTCGAGGAGCAGGACCTCCGGCTGGGTCTTCTCGCCGGGGCGCAGGTAGTTGCGGAACCCGTCGGCGCGCGGCTCGAGGACCCGGAACGACTCGACATCGGTCTGCTCGGCAGTGGCGTCGGTGCGGCCCGGGTGGAACGGCACGGTCACCTCGACGCTGGCGTCGCGCGCCGCCTTCTCGACGGCAGCCGAGCCGGCCAGCACGATGAGGTCCGCGAGCGAGATCTTCGCGCCGCCGGCCTCGTTGAACTCGCGCTGGATGCCCTCGAGGGTCTCGAGGACCGTCGCGAGCTGCTCCGGCTGGTTGACCGCCCAGCTGCGCTGCGGCTCGAGACGGATCCGTGCGCCGTTGGCGCCGCCGCGCTTGTCGGTGGACCGGAAGCTGGCGGCTGAGGCCCAGGCGGTCGAGACCAGCTGGGCGGTCGTGAGGCCGGACTCCAGGACCTTCGCCTTGAGGGCGGAGACGTCGGCGTCACCCACGAGCTCGTGGTCGACGGCCGGCACCGGATCCTGCCACAGCTGCGCCTCGGGGACCCACGGTCCGAGGAAGCGGCTGACCGGACCCATGTCGCGGTGCAGCAGCTTGTACCAGGCCTTGGCGAACGCCAGCGCGAACTCGTCGGGGCTCTCCAGGAAGCGGCGCGAGATCTTCTCGTACGTCGGGTCGACGCGCAGCGACAGGTCGGTGGTGAGCATCGTCGGCTTGTGTTTCTTCGACGGGTCGTGGGCGTCTGGAATGATCGCCTCGGCGTCCTTGGCGACCCACTGCTTCGCGCCGCCGGGGCTCGTGGTGAGCTCCCACTCGTAGCCGAAGAGGATCTCGAAGAAACGGTTGCTCCACTGCGTCGGCCGGTCGGTCCACGTCACCTCGAGACCGCTGGTGATCATGTCCGCGCCCCTGCCGCTGCCGTAGGTGCTCAGCCAGCCCAGGCCCTGCGCCTCCAGCGGGGCGGCCTCGGGCTCGGGACCCACGTGGTCGTCGGCGACGCCGGCGCCGTGGGTCTTGCCGAAGGTGTGGCCACCGGCGATGAGGGCGACGGTCTCCTCGTCGTTCATCGCCATCCGGGCGAACGTCTCCCGGATGAAATGCGCCGCCGCAGCCGGGTCCGCGTTGCCGCGGGGGCCCTCCGGGTTGACGTAGATGAGCCCCATCTCGGTCGCCCCGACGCCGGCCGCCATCTCCTTCTCGGAGACGTAGCGTTCGTCGCCGAGCCATGCGTCCTCCGGACCCCAGAAGATCTCCTCGGGCTCCCAGACGTCCTCCCGACCGAAGCCGAATCCGAAGGTCTTGAAGCCCATCGACTCCAGGGCGACGTTGCCGGCGAGCACGAGCAGGTCGGCCCACGAGATCTTCTGGCCGTACTTCTGCTTGACCGGCCACAGCAGCCGGCGGGCCTTGTCGAGGTTGGCGTTGTCCGGCCAGCTGTTGAGCGGAGCGAACCGCTGACCACCGTCGCCGGCGCCACCGCGACCGTCGTGGATGCGGTAGGTGCCCGCGGCGTGCCAACTCATCCGGATCATCAGGCCGCCGTAGTGGCCGAAGTCGGCCGGCCACCATTCCTGCGAGGTGGTGAGGACCTTGATGATGTCCTGCTTGAGGGCCTCGACGTCGAGCTTGGCGAACTCCTTGGCGTAGCTGAAGCTCTCGCCCAACGGGTTGCCCTTGGACGAGTGGGCACGCAACACCGAGAGGTCGAGCTGGTTGGGCCACCAGTCCCGGTTGGTGCGCGGACGACCCCCGGTCTTCGGGGCCGGCGAGTCGATCGCCGGGTTCTCGCTCTCACTTCCGTGCGCGGTCACGGAGTCGTGCGCGACCGGGCAGCCGGCCGCCGCCTTTTTGTCCACGCCCTGCGCGCTGGAGGGGCCGTTGTCCTGGTTGTCGCTCATCTGCTTCCTTCCGAACTGGCGAATCACTGGGAGATGCGTTCGGTCGCACAGTCGGGGCAGGTGCCCCAGTAGACGACCTCCGCCTCGTCGACTGTGAAGCCCTGGTCGTCGGAGGCGGTGAGACAGGGAGCGTGGCCGACAGCGCAGTCGACGTCGGCGATCGCGCCGCAGGAGCGGCACACGACATGGTGGTGGTTGTCCCCCACCCGGGACTCGTACCGGGCGGTCGCACCGGCAGGCTGGATGCGCCGCACCAGACCGGCGTCGGTGAGCGCGCGCAGCACGTCGTACACCGCCTGGTGGGAGACCGTGGGCTGATCCGCCCGTACCAGGGCGATCACCGTGTCAGTGTCGACGTGCGGATGGTCGCGCAGCGCTGCGAGCACCGCCAACCGGGGCCGCGTCACGCGCAACGAGACCGCCCGCAGCTGAGTCTCGAAGTCGGACGTCATGTGATGAACATAGTCCATTCTTTTGGAATGAATCTAGTTTTGCTCGGCTCAACCCGCACACCTTGGACGCAGACCTGGTCGCCCAGCTGACAGAGCCGGCCCGGGTGGCCAGCTTGCAGCTGACCGGCGATGGCGGGCTGCTGCAGCAGCTCACGAAGCGGATCCTGGAATCAGCGCTCGGGGGTGAGATTTCCGACCACTGGGCCATGACAAGGGCGACCCGGCAGGAAAGGACAGCGGCGGTGGCACTAGCGGGTCGCGCGTGGCCCGGTGGACCCTCCCCGTCGCTGGTGTGCCCGCTGCGGTGGTGCCGTGTCCTGTCCCGACGGGCTCGGGCGTTCGACGCGGGTGGGGTTGCCGCGGACGAGTTCGTCGTGGATGCGCCAGCGGGCGGCGGTGGCGACGCTTCGCGCTGTCTCGTCGCCGTGCTCGACGCGTTGTCGCAGCAGTTGGACGGCGATGCGGCGGTTGAGACTGAACTGCCGCTCGGTGTCGACCACGACGACGAGGCCCGTGGGGCGGTGGGTCGCCCGTACCGCCGTGCTCGCCTTGTTCCGGTGCTGACCGCCGGGGCCGCCGGTACGGCAGGCGACGATATCGACGTCCGCCTCCGTGAACGTCGTGGTCGGAGTGTCGACCTGGCACGGTCGGGCGGTGACGTACCAGTTCTTCCGGCCGGTGCTCGCCCGGTAGGGGCTGGGCGCCTGCCAGCACAGGGTCCCGGTCCACGAGGCGGCGAACGCCTCGGCGCCGGCACCGGAGATCCGGATCAGCACCGACCGGTAGGTGTCGGGCCGGTCACCGGGCACGATCTGCACCCGCTGGGTCGGCAGACCGTGCTGGGTGGCGTCGGCCTCCAGGCGACGCAGCAGCCGGGCCAGCGCCCAGGCGCACTCCTGCGGGCCGCGCCCGGCGGAGACGAGCAGGTGGACGCTCATGGCCGGCCCCGCTTGCGGCGGTTGTCCCGGCGGTCCGGCCGGGAGGTGGGCCCGACGTCGGGTGTCTTGTAGGTGACCAGCGGGACCGTGGTGGCCACGGGGGTGGCCAGGTCGTGGTCGACGAGGTCGCTGACGACCTGCTCGATGCGCTTGTAGGCCGTCGGTGCCTCCTCGAAGAGCAACTGGCGGTCGCCGCACACCACCAGCGACCCGACCGGGGTGCGGCGCAGTTCCTCGACGGTGTGCTTGGCGCGGCCCCGGCGTAGGGCGTCGGCGCGGGACATCTTGCGACCCGCGCCGTGCGCCACGGAATGGTTGGCCTCCGGGCCGGCGTGGCCGGCGACGAGGTAGGAGGGGGTGCCTCGCGTGCCGGCGATGAGCACGTCGCGGCCGTCACCCGGCGCCGCGCCCTTACGGTGCAGGTAGATCCCGTCGCGGACCTCGACCAGGTTGTGGCACTGGTCGACGATCGGCTCGGTGGGCTCGGCCCCCAGCGCGTGGGCGACCCGGGCGGCCAGCAGCCGCCGGTTGAGCGATCCCCAGCGTACGGCGTCGTCGTGCATGGCCAGGTAGGCGGCGGCGTCAGGGGCGGGGCCCGCGCCGTGGACCTCGGTGTGCGCCCGCAGGATCCGCTCGCCCAGCCCTCGGGAACCGCTGTGGACGATGAGCACGAGGTCGCCGGCGGTCAGCCCGAGACGGCTCGCGTGGCCCGGCTCGAAGACGGTGTCGATCCGCGACAGCTCGACGAAGTGGTTACCCCGGCCGACCGTGCCGAGGCCCTCGACGTGACCGGCGGGAACGTCCTCCTCCACGACGGCCCAGGCCGGGTCGTCGGCGTCCTGCTCGGGGTCCAGCGCGCGGTCGAGGTCGGGAAACCGGGCGGCGAGCCTCTCGGGTACGGGGCGCTTGATCCTGATGGGAAACACGGCGATGCCGCAACCGATGTCGGAGCCCACCAGGAACGGGTACAGCACGGTCGACGCCATGGCGGCGCCGATCGGGGCGCCCTTGCCCGGGTGCAGGTCCGGCATGGCGGCGACGTGGATCATGCCGTCGAGGGCGGCCACCTGCTGGCACTGCGCCAGAGCGTCGGACTCGATCCAGCTCGTGGGGGAGGCGAAGACGGTGACGGTGGCGGGGGCAGCGTTGGGCTGCGGCAGGGACTCCCGCCGCGAATGGTGTGGAGACAAAGACGCTCGCTTTTCGCTGAAAGGGGACGGGCGGACGGCACGACGGCACCGGTCGGTGCCGTGAGGCCGGGGAGCAACGGGGGTGCTGTCCGTCAGAACGTCATGGGTCCCACCATCCCGGAGCGCGGCGTGGGCGGCAAGCGACTTTCGGCGGCGCTGGCGGTGTTCCGATGAATGCCGTGCCCGACCGCCGACCGGGCTGCCGGCAGACCGGTACCCTGCCCCGGTGACGCGCGAGCGGGAGATCACCGAACCGGTCGACCTGTGCCTGCCCGACGGGCGGCTCAACCCGGCGGCGGTCGGCTGGAGCCGCAGACCGCTGCACCGGGCCAACCTGCGCGGCTGGGGACGGACCAAGCGGTGGGAGTACTGGGGAGTCGTCACCCCCACGCACATCGTCGGCCTCGTCGCGTCGTCGCTGGACTACGCGGGCGTGCACAGCGTCTACGTCCTCGACCGCCGCACCGGCATCGAGACCAACAAGGAGGTGGTGGTCCCGTTCGCCCGCCGCGTGCTGTTCCCGACGGCCAGCGGCGCAGGCCGGGTACGCGCCGCCGGCGGCGGCCTGTCGATCGACATCGACCAGCGCCCGGACGGCAGCACGATCCGCGCCACCGCGCCCGGTGTCCAGGTCGACCTGGAGGCGCCGCTGCCCGCGGAACACGAATCGCTCGGCGTCGTGGTGCCGTGGGACACCCGCCGGTTCCAGTACACCGTCAAGGACCTCGGCCGGCCCGTGCGCGGCACTCTGCGGGTGGGCGACACGGCGTACCCGATCAGCGCGAAGGACTCGTTCGCCGTGCTCGACCACGGACGTGGCCGATGGCCGTACGCCATCCGGTGGAACTGGGCGGCGGGCAGCGGTCCCGGCCGATCCATCCAACTGGGCGGCCGATGGACCGACGGCACCGGCTCCACCGAGAACGCGCTGTTCGTCGACGGGCGGCTGCACAAGATCGGCGCCGACCTGACCTGGCGCTACGACCCCACCGACTGGCTACGGCCCTGGCGGATCACCGGGGACCGGGTGAACGTGGAGTTCCACCCGTTCCACGAGCGGGTCGCCCGCACCAACCTTGGCGTGCTGGCCAACGAGACCCACCAGTGCTTCGGGCACTTCACCGGCTGGGCGCAGACCGACGACGGCGAGCGCACGGACCTCGACGGCCTCGTCGGCTGGGCGGAGGAAGCACGCAACCGCTGGTAGTCCGACGCGGACCGGCGCCGGCGGGTCCGTCGGTCGTCACCCCGCCCGGTCCCGCCGGTCCGCCCGTCCGCCCGCCGGCCCTTTCGGTGGCCGGCCTGTCCGCCCGCCGGCCCTTCCGGTGGCCGGCCCGGCGTGTGGCGAGCCACTGTCGGCCGGACGGCGTGCGGCAATGAGAGGATTGCCGGTGATGCGACGCAGTAAGGGAACCGCGCGGAGGCTGCCGCGCGCGGTGGGAACGGCCGTCATCGTCGCCGTCTTGGCGGCGCCGGGCGCAGCGGTGGCGAACCCGTCGCCCACTCCGGTCCGGGGGACGCCGTTGTGCGAGGTGCGTGACGACCGGCTGACCGAGATCTCCGGCCTGGCCGCCACGGATGACGGGTACGTCGTGGTCAACGACGGCGCGGACGACGAGGCCCGCCGGCGGATCTTCTTCCTCGATCATGAGTGCGCCGTCAAGCGGACGGTGCCGTATCCGTCGCGGCCCCGCGACACCGAGGATCTCGCCGTCGGCGTGGACGGCACGGTCTGGGTGGCGGACATCGGCGACAACGACCGCTCCCGGCAGACGGTTGCGGTGTGGAAGCTGCCGCCGGGCGCCGACCGTCCGGTGCTGTACCGCATGGCGTATCCGGACGGCCCGCACGACGCCGAGGCCATGCTCGTGACCGGCGACGGCCGGCCGGTGATCGTGACCAAGTACTCGGCCAACCTGTACGCCCCGAGCGGCCCACTGCGACCGGGCACGACCGTGCCACTGGCGAAGGTGGGACAGGTCCGGTTGCCGGCCTCCACGACGAGCAACCCGTTCTCGGTGCTCGGCCGGACGGCGGTCACCGGCGCCGCCACCGCGGCGGACGGGCGCAGGACAGTGCTGCGCACCTATGCCGACGCGTACGAGTTCGACGTCGCCGACGGCGACGTGGTCACCGCGCTGACCAGCGGGACCCCACGGATCACCCCGCTGCCCGACGAGCCGCAGGGTGAGTCGATCACCTACAGCCGCGACGGGCGGTCCCTGCTCACCGTGTCCGAGACCGCCGGCCAGCCACCGGGAACAAGGGCCGACCTCCTCCGCTACTCCCTGACCGTGGCCGACCCATCGACAGCGCCGGTCGCCACCCCCGCGCCGACCGTCCGCGCCGCAGACGACGACGGGGCGGAGCACACAGACGACGTGGCCACGTCCGTGTTGGCGGCCGGAGCACTCGGGCTGGTTCTGGTCGTCGTGGCAGGGGTTGCGGTGGCCCGGTCTCGGCGGGGCGGGTCGCGCTAGGACTCGGGGCCGCTGCGGACCATCCGCGCCGCCCGCGCCGCTACCGAGGACCTCCCGGCATGTGCCGGCCGAGTGCCGGGCCGAGCGGACAGTTGGTCCGGCCCCGTGCGGGACCGCGCGCTCCGCCGGGGTCGGGTGCGAAGCCGTCGGTGCGCGGGCCGCCAGCCGAGACGGCGGATGCCGGAGGTCATCCGGCATCCGCCGGCCGCTTCATCGCCTCTGTGCCCTGGGGTGCTGCCGCCGGGGTCGGCGACGGCCTCCTGCGAACCCACCGCACCACCGAACGCCGACATCGAATGATTCTGCCTGGACGTATATCCTGCCGACCGATATATTGTGGCCATGGCGACTCGACCGATGACCGAGGCGGCGTTCTTCGTCCTGACAGCGCTGGCCGGTGCGCCGTGCCATGGCTACGGGATCGTCAGCGAGGTGCAGGAGCTGTCACAGGGGCGGGTGCACCTGAAGGTGGGCACGCTCTACGGCGTGCTCGACCGGCTCGTCGCCGACGGTCTGGTGGAACTGGACCGCGAGGAGGTACAGCAGGGTCGGCTTCGGCGTTACTACCGGCTGACCGACTCCGGCGGGCGAGCGCTGGCGGAGGAGGCTGACCGCCAGGTGGCCAATGCTCGTGCGGCCACCGAGCGACTCGGTGTGTGGCGGCCCGCCGCTGACGGCGGTGCGGCATGACGAGCCGCCTGGAGCAGCGATACCGACAGGTGCTGATGCTTCTGCCGGCCTCCTATCGGCGCAGGTGGGAAGACGACATGGTCCGCACGTTCCTGGAGTGCGTCGGCGCCGAGGAAGACACCGAGGACGCCGCGTACCTCCGGGACCACGGCCGGCCGGACAGACGAGAGGTCCTCAGCGTCCTGGCGCTGGCCGCGCGGCTTCGGCTCGGTGGCGTCGGCGCCGAGCCGAGGTCGCGGCTCTGGGGCGATGCGATCCGGGCGGTGGCGCTGCTCGGCCTGCTCTTCCACGCCGTCATGGCGGCGATGGAAATCGGCGTCATGCCCTGGCTCGCCGGCGAGTTTCCGCCCCTGCCGACGCCGCCCACCGAGCCGCCATTCGGCCTGCCGGGTGAGGCGTGGCGCCTGGCGTTCAATTCCGTTGGTCTGTTCGCGATCGCCGCGTTCGTCGCGCTCGCGGTGAATCAGCCCAGGCCGGCCCGCTGGCTGGCGGTGGTGCCCCTCGTCACGGACTGGGTCGCCAGGACCTACGAGGCGGTGTCCCTGCCTGGCGGCACGCCCCCCGGCAGCTGGCTCATGGTGCTCGTCAACACCGGCCTGGTGCTGGCCTTGGTGGCGTTCCATCGGGAGGCTCCGCCCGTGCACACCCGGGCCTGGATCGGCGCCTTCGTCGCCGGTGTCCTCCTGAGCCCCCTGTACGTCATCGGGATGTGGACCCTTCCCGTGGCGCCGGACCTGCGATTCGCCGCGCTGGACTGGTCGGGCCTGTACGCGTTGTCGCTGTCCGCAGCGGGCGTCGCCTACCTCGTCCTGCACGCGTCGGCAGTGGCCCGGGCGGCCCACTGGCCGCTGACACTCCTGTTCCTGGGGCTTGCCGTCCTCGCGCTGCGCGGCGTGTCCATCGCCGACTACGTCGTGCAGGACGGCGCATCTGCCGGCGTGATAGCGGTCTGCGCCGCCGAGGCACTGATCCTGCTGGTGGTGTGCGTGCCGCTGGCGGTGCTCGCGCAGCGGGCGACCCGGGAACTCCCCATGAATCCCGCCGACGTGACGGGATGACGTGACACGGGTCGTCACATGGCCGGCGACCCCTGAGTGGTGCGAAAGGAGACCCGCTCATGTCGGAAACTGACACGCCGCGCAGGACGCCGGATCCCGGCGGTGCGGAGAAGTACCGGCGGTTGCCGGCACGCGTGAGCCTCGACCAGGTCGTGACCACCCAGGCCGCGACCCCGGCCGGCCTGCTGTGGCTGGCCACCCTGGGCGACACCGGGGGCTGTGACGGCGGCGACGGCGACGGCGACTGAGGCGGGGTTCACCCACACCGCGGCCCGACCCCCGCACCTCCTCGCGGATCGCACCCGCGGTGCCCGCCCGGCCAGAGCAGCCGGAGCCACCTCGCGGCGGGTGACGGTGGCCGGCGGGCGATCGTTGACACGATCGCCGCGCCGTGCCGCCGACGATCGACGCCGGCCTGTTTGACCTGGCCCCAGGGGCTGGGGACAAACTCCCGGCATGACACGGTGGTTGACGAGCGGTGAGTTCCTGAATCGGTCACGACTGAGCACGAAGGCGTTGCGCCTCTACGAGGAGCGGCAACTGCTGCGCCCGGCTCACGTCGACGCCCGGACCGGCTACCGGTACTACGGTGACGCGGAACTCGACCGGGCTCGCCGCATCACCCTGCTGCGCGCGATCGGCATGCCGATGGCGGACATCGCCGAGGTGCTCAGCCTTCCCGGCCCCCAGGCGGTCGGCAGGGTGGAGTCGTACTGGCGGGACGCCGAGGCAGCGCACCACGCCCGTCGGCCGCTGCTGCGCCACCTGCTGGATCTCCTCGACGATCGAGCAGCCCCAGGGGCCGCGTCCGAGGTGCGGTGTCGCGACGTGCCCACACAGAAGCTGATCTTCATCCAGCGGCACGTGACCGCCGATCGCCTTCCGTTCTTCCTGCCCGAAGCGACACGCCTGCTGTTCGACCACCTGACCGCCGCCGGCGGCACGCTGTCCGGGCCAGTGTTCGTCGCCTACCACGGCCTGGTCACCGAGGACTCCGACGGGCCCGTCGAGGTGTGTGCCCCGACGGGTGACCCGGTGGAGCCCGAGGGGCCGGTGGGGGTCCGGATCGAACGAGCCCACCGGCAGGCGTACGTGTCGCTGACCAGGGCGGAGGCGGTCTACCCGGCGATCCTGCAGGCGTACGACGCGCTGGGTACGTGGCTCCGAGAGCACGACCAGCGGCTGAGTGCGTCCGCGCGGGAGGTCTACTACCAGAACTGGGCCACCGCCGCCGACGCCGAACCGTGCGTCGATGTCGCCTTCCCCTGTGCACCGGCAACGCCCGGGTAGGCCGCGACGGGCGGGCCCTGCCTGCCGGAGATCGGCCGCTCCCGGACGGCCGCCGTCCGCGCCTACCGAGCGAGGCCGGGCTCGACGGTGAGCAGCGCCGCGAGCCGACGCGGGATCGCCGGTCGCTTCGACATGCCCCAGGTTGAATTCTCCCTGATCAACGTGCGACTGTCTGCTTCGGCCGCGGTCGAGACAGCGCCCGCAACGGAAGGGGGATTGTCGTGTTCGATCCTGTTCGCCGTTTTCGGCTCGCGATGGGCCGACCGGCCCCGAGCCCGAACGGAACCTGCTGATGGCCGACATCACCGTCCGACCCATGACGCCGCGCGACGCCGAGCGGGTGCTGGCGATCTACCAGGCCGGCCTCGACGCGGGCCACGCCAGCTTCGAGACCACCGCCCCGACCTGGGCGGCATTCGACGCGGGGAAGCTGGACGACCACCGGCTCGTGGCCGTCGACGGCGAGGGAACCGTAATCGGCTGGGTCGCCGTGTCGCCGACGTCGAACCGGGCGGTCTACGCCGGGGTAGTCGAGCACTCCGTGTACGTCGATCCGAACGCCCGAGGACGTGGCGCGGCCCGGATGCTGCTGGACGCACTCGTCGCCTCGACCGAAGCGGCCGGGATCTGGACCATCCAGTCCGGGGTGTTTCCCGAGAACACCGCCAGCCTCGCCCTGCACGAGCGGGCCGGCTTCCGGGTCGTCGGCATCCGCGAGCGGGTCGGCCGCCACCACGGCCGCTGGCGTGACGTGGTCCTGCTGGAGCGCCGCAGCCCCGTCATCACCTGAACCGTCCGGCTCCGTCCGCAGCCGCCGCCCACCTGCACGACGGACGGGCGTGGTCAGCGGCGTCGCCAGCGGATCGGCAGCCGCTTCACGCCGCGCTGGAAGTTCGAGCGCAGGTAGTCGGGTGGGCCCGCGTACGTGACGCTGGCGGTGCGGGCGAGCAGCTCCTGGAACAGCGCCCGCAGCTGGCACCGGGCCAGGTGCGCGCCGATGCAGAAGTGCGGCCCGTGACCGAAGACGAGGTGCGGGTTGGGGTGACGGGCGAGGTCGAGCCGGTCGGGCTCGGCGAAAACCCGTTCGTCGCGGTTGGCCGACGCGAACGAGACCACCACCTTGTCCCCGGCCCGCACCGGCACCCCGGCGACGGCGGTGTCCGCCGTGGCGGTACGCCGGAACACCATCACCGGCGTCCACCAGCGCAGCAACTCGTCGACGGCGGTGTCGAACAGCGTCGGGTCCCGGCGCAGCCGCGCCATCTCCGCCGGATGCTCCAGCAGGGCGATCATCGCGCCGGGCAGGCCGTTGCGGACGGTCTCGTTGCCGGCCACGGCGAACAGCCAGAACATGTTCTCGAACTCGTCCACCGAGAGCCGGTCGTCGCCGCGGTGCGCCAGCAGGACGGACATGACGTCCTGGCCCGGGCTGCGGCGCTTCGACTCGGCCAGCAGATGCGCGTACGCGTAGAGGTCGGCCATGCCGGCCCGGGTGCGCGGATCCGGCATCCGGCCGTCGGCGTCCGGCACGGGCCGGTGCCGCAGCGCCTCGCGGGCCGCGGCGGTGCCGGCCTGCGGGTCGAAGGCGGCGGACACGGCGTAGTCCGGATCCTGGAACCCGATCACCCGGTTCGACCAGTCGTACAGCAGCCAGCGGTCGCGCTCCGGCACCCCGAGCACGTCCGCGAGAGTGAGCAGCGGCAGGTCGGCGGCGAGATCGCGGACGAAGTCGCAGTTGCCCTCGTCCGCGTCGCCGAGCGCGCGCTCGACGAGCGCCGCCGCGTTCGCGCGGATCGACGCCTCCAGCGCGGCCACCGCGCGCGGGGTGAACGAGCGGGCGACCGGCCGGCGCAGCCGGCCGTGCTCCGGCGGATCCATGTTGAGCATCATCCGCCGGACGTAACCCAGGTCCTCCGGGGTCGCCGGGTCGCGGATCTGGGTGGCGCCGAGCGCGGACGAGAAGAGCCCTGGCTGCTTGAGCACGGCCGTCACGTCGGCGTGCCGGAGCACCAGCCAGAAGCCCGGACCGCCGGGCAGCCCGAGCAGCGGCGGCTCCTCGACCCACACCACCGGGCTGGTCGCGCGGAGCGTGGCGAGCAGCTCGTACGGGACACCGCCGACGTAGGTGCGGGGGTCGACCAGGGGCGCCGGGCTGACGCTCACTGCCCGAGGAACTCCTCGAGCACCGTGACCAACCGCACCGGGGTCTCGTACATCGCGTAGTGCCCCGCGTTGGCGATTACCTCCAGCCGGGCGTTCGGGTAGTGGCGCATCCAGGTCTCGCGCATAGTGTCGGCGCCCAGCGCCGGGTCGTGCTCGCCGACGACGGCGAGCGCCGGTACCTGGTTGCCCTTCACGTCGTCCGTGAAATCGGTACGCGCCCAGGCGGTGAGGTAGGCGCCGAACGCCTCCCGGGTGGAGTGGTCGAGGGAGAACCGCACCATCTCGTCCAGCCAGCGGCCGGACAGCCGGTTGCCGGTGGTGAGGTCGATGATGGCGCGCCGGTTGCCCGGGTTGGCGGCGGCGCCGTCGAACAGGGCCCAACCCTGCAGGTCGAAGGGAACGCCACCGGCCGGGACGGGGCTGATGCCGACGAGCCGTTCCACCCGCCCCGGCGCGTCGGCGAGCACCCGCTGGGCGGCGCTGCCGCCCATGGAGTGCCCGACCACCGAGAACGTGTCCCAGCCGAGGGAGTCGGCGAGGGCCAGGGCGTCACGGGAGATCTCGGCGATGCTGTGGTCGCCCGCGACGCTGGTGCGCGCGCCGTAGCCCCGGTAGTCCAGGAAAGCCCAGGTGAAGCGCTCGGAGTCGATCAGTTCCGGCAGCCAGCCCCAGCCCCGCGCTGACCCGAACCAGCCGTGCAGCGCCAGCACCCTGCGCGGCCCGTGCCCGACGGTGACCGGGCTCGCGTCGGAGTCACCGACGCTCGTGTGGCTGATCGACATGACGGCGACCCCTTTCGCTGTTGCGGCGCTGCGACCGAAGTGAACAACCTGAGGCCGACGAGGTGAAGGCTGTCGTCGTGAAGGCGACCGTAGCCCGCTTGTGGATCGGCCGGAAGGGTGGTCGGCGCCCCGCGCCGGGTCAGGTGGTGGCCCGCTGAAGCTCCGGCTCGTAAGCGACCGGCTCCGAGCCGGCTCGGCGGATGGGCGTGAACAGTCCGCCGATCGCGACCAGGAGACACCCTGTTCCGGCGACGAGAGCCACCGCGGTGACGCCGTACCGGCCGGCGGCCCAGGTCAGCACCGCGGCACCGGCCGGGCCGAGCGAGTAGTGCGTGCTCCAGAAAGCCGACGTGACCCGCCCGAGCAGGTGGTCGGGCGTGATCTCCTGGCGCAGCGACATCGAGCAGATCCCACCCACGCTGACGCCGCACAGGTATACCGCGGTCAGCACGGTGACGCCGGGCACGTTTCCGACGACGCCGATGCCGGCGACAGCGAGACCGCACATCGACACCGCGCCGATCCAGGTGACGCCGAAGCCACGCCTGCGGCGTAACGGCGCCGCCAGCAGCGCTCCGGCGATCGTGCCCAGCGCCGCCAGCCCGAGCACCGTGCCGACGGTGCCGTCGGAGCCGCCGAGGTCGTTCTTGACGTGGTAGATGAGCACGTCGGTGAAGCCGTACGTCAGGAAGATGAAGACCGACAGCAGGATGGTCAGCGAGCGGAGCACGGGCTGACGCCAGAGGAACCGAGCGCCGGCCAGGAACTCGGCCAGCCGCTTCTCCCGCCCCACCCCGCCGCCGGTCCCTTCACCCTCGGCGGGCTGCCGGAGCCGGACCAGCCAGAGGCCGGCGGCTGACAGGGCGAAACTGGCCGCGTTGATGGCGATGGCGGCCGTGGGACCGAACCGGGCGGACACCACACCCGCGAGCAGCGGCCCGCCCACGGCCGCCGTCGCGTAGGTCGCCTGGAGCCGCCCGTTGGCTTCGGTGATCCGGTGTCGGTCGACGAGGTTGCGCACCGCGGTCACCGCGGCGACCTGGAACACCATGCCGGCCGCTTCGCAGATCGGCAGGACGACGAAGAGCAGCCAGATCTGTGGGCCGGCGAGCCAGGCCAGGGGAACGAGGGCGTAGAGCACCAGGCGGGCCAGGTCTGCGGCCACCATGAGTGTCCGCCGGTCGTACCGGTCGACCAGGACGCCGCCGAAGACCCCCGCGCCGACGGAGGCGGCGCCGGCCACGGCCGTGAGCAGGCCCATCTGGGCGACCGACCCGGTCGCGTGCAGCACGAGCAGCGGCACCGCGATGTAGGCGAACGAGTCACCGGCGGCGGAGAGCGACTGCGCCGCCCAGTACGCGCCGAAGTTGCGGTCACGCCACAAGGGAGGCTGGGCCGGACCGACGCGTTGGCTCATACCCGGCGAGGATAGTCTCGCCACCCCTGGACGACCTTCGTGTCGGCCGCCACCGGCCGGTCGTGCTTCAGCGGTAAGTGAGGCGGGAACCGTCCAGGGCCGGGAGGAACCGTGACCTCCAGGGTTACGGGCCCCACTCCGGCGGCGATGAGCCGGTCCTACGAGATGCCGGCCGCGCGCAGGCACTCCCACCGGGCGGTGTGGCGCCACCGGCGTACGCTGCCGCGATGAGCGCTCCGTCGCGCATCCTCATCTACGCGGTGTACGGCGCCGGCAAGTCCACCCTGGCGGCGCGGCTGGCCCGGCACCTGGGGTTGCCGTGGTACCCGGTCGACGACCTGCTCTGGGAGCCCGGCTGGGTCGAGGTGCCGGTCGCGCAGCAGCGCAGCCGGATCGAGGCGATCTGCCGACGCGACCGATGGATCCTCGACGGGGCGTACCACGGGTGGCGGGACGTGGTGCTGGCCCGCGCCGACCTGGTCGTCGGCCTGGACTACCCGCGCTGGTGCTCCTTCGGGCGCCTGCTGCGTCGCACCGTCCGCCGGTTGCGGACGGGGGAGGA
This sequence comes from Micromonospora sp. NPDC047620, assembly GCF_043205005.1. Lineage (NCBI taxonomy): Bacteria > Bacillati > Actinomycetota > Actinomycetes > Micromonosporales > Micromonosporaceae > Micromonospora > Micromonospora sp. NPDC047620. The sequence goes on from NZ_JBIDDG010000008.1 coordinate 35,597, forward strand.
GATCTGCAACGGCAACCGCGAGTCGCTGGGCAGCGTGCTGTCCCGGGACTCGATCCTGGTGTGGCACCTCACCGCGTTCGGCCGGGCCCGGCGGCGGATGCGGTCATGGCAGACCGACCCGGCCGGACCGCCGGTGCTGCTGTTCCGCTCTCCGGAAGCCCTGGAACGCTGGCTGGCCGGCCTGCCCCGCCGGTGAGCCGGGGCCGGCACGCCCGGCTCACGTCGTCGACGGCGGTCCACCGGTAGAGTTCGTGACGGGGACGAGCAGGTGACACGGGAGGTTCAAGATCTCCACTCTCGACCACGTCGTGCTCACGCTACCGTTCCGCGGCACGTGGCTCGCGCGCAACAGCCCGGCCCGGCGCGTGCCGAGCCACGGCACCCACCTGTTCGCCACGACGTACGCCATGGACTTCGTCGCGGTGCGGGGCCGGCGCACGGCGACCACGCGGGACTGGCGCTCGCTGTTGGCCGCGGAGCCGGTGGAGCGGTTCTTCGCGTTCGGTCAGCCCATCCTCGCGCCCGCCGCCGGCAGGGTGGTGTCGGTCCACGACGGCGAGGCGGACCACGTGGCGCGGCGGTCGCCGCTCGCGCGGGTGCCCTACGCCCTGACCCAGGCGTCCCGGGCGCGCGGGGGCGCGGGCGCGCTCGCCGGCAACCACGTCATCCTCGAGTTGGAGGGCCGTTTCGGGTACGTCGTGCTCGCCCATCTGCGCGCCGGCTCGATCCGGGTGGGCGAGGGCGAGCCCGTCGCGGCCGGCCGGGAGCTGGCCGACTGCGGCAACTCGGGCAACTCCACGCAGCCGCACCTGCACATCCAGGTCATGGACTCCGCGGATCCGTTCGCCGCGCGTGGCCTCCCCATGTCCTTCCGGGACTATCGGGCGTGGCGTCGACCCGGCGGGCCGCCGGTCGTGGTCGACCGGGGCGTTCCTCACGAGTCGGAGGTCGTCGAACCGTTGTGACGCGCCGGATCCGGACGGTGGGGGAGCAGCGTGGTCGCCTCAGCCCACCTTGGGTACGGCGCGGGAGATGATCGTGGCGAAGTCGACCCCGGTCGGCAGTGTGCCGAACGCGTGGCCGTGTTCCCCGCCGAGGCGCGAAACGCAGAAGGCGTCGGCGACGGCGGGGTGGCCGTGCCGCACCAACAGCGAGCCCTGCAGGACCAGCGCCAGCCGTTCGACGACGCGGCGGGCCCGCAGTTCGAGGTCGCCGTGGTCGGCCAGGTCGGCCCGCACCTGTCGTACGGCGGCGTCGAGCCGCGGGTCGGCGCCGGCGGCGGCGGCCACCTCGGCCTGGAACGCCTCCATGACCTGCGGTTCCTTGGCGACGGCGCGCAGGACGTCCAGCGCGGCGACGTTGCCGGACCCTTCCCAGATCGAGTTCAGGGGCGACTCGCGGAACAGTCGCGGCATGCCGGACTCCTCGACGTAGCCGTTGCCGCCCAGGCATTCCAGGGCCTCGGCGGCGTGCGCCGGCCAGCGCTTGCAGACCCAGTACTTGCCGACGGCGAGGGCGAGCCGCTTGAACGCGGTCTCGCCGGCGTCACCGCGCGCGGAGCGGTCGGTCGCCCCGGCGAGCCGCATCATCAGGACGGTGGCGGCCTCGGACTCGACCGCGAGGTCGGCGAGGACGTTGCGCATCAGCGGCTGGTCGACGAGGTACCGGCCGAAGGCCTGCCGGTGGGTGGCGTGGTGGACTGCGGTGAGCACGCCCTGGCGCATCCCGGCCGCCGCACCGATGACGCAGTCGAGGCGGGTCAGGTTGACCATGTCGATGATAGTGCGCACGCCACGACCCTCGTCGCCGACGCGCCAGGCCACCGCGTGCTCGTACTCGACCTCCGCCGAGGCGTTGGACCGGTTGCCGAGCTTGTCCTTCAGGCGCATCAGCCGCATCGGGTTGCGCGTGCCGTCCGGGAGGATCCGCGGCACGAGGAAGCAGGTGAGCCCGCCCGGCGCCTGGGCGAGGGTGAGGAAGACGTCGCACATCGGCGCCGAGGTGAACCACTTGTGCCCGAGGAGCCGGTAGGTGCCGTCCGGCTCCGGGCGGGCGGTGGTGGCGTTGGCGCGTACGTCCGAGCCGCCCTGCTTCTCCGTCATCGACATGCCGGCCAGCAGCCCCCGCTTGCCCAGCGGCGCGCGCAGCCCGAAGTCGTACGTCGCCGCGGCGAGCAGCGGCTCGTACCGTGCGGCCAGCTCCGGGTTGTGCCGCAGCGCCGGCACCGCCGCGTACGTCATGGAGATGGGGCAGCCGTGCCCGGCGTCGGGGCGCCAGGTGTAGAACTTGGCGGCCCGGGCCACGTGTGCGCCGGGCCGGTCGTCCGCCCACGGCGCGGCGTGCAGCCCGTGCGTGACCGCGGTGCGCATCAGCTCGTGCCAGGCCGGGTGGAACTCCACCTCGTCGATCCGGTGGCCGTAGCGGTCGTGGGTGCGCAGGACCGGCGGGTGTTCGTTCGCCAGCCGACCGTACTCGATCGCCTGCTCGGTGCCGCCGATCCGGCCGAGCTCGTGCAGCTCCGCGGTGGCCCACCCGGCACCCTCCCGGGCGAGCCCGTCGAGCAGCGCCGGGTCGTCCGCCGCGTCGTAGCCGGCCAGCGGGGGGACCTGGTTGAGAACCTCGTGCGTCGTCACGGCGACACTCCAATCGCACGGTGGATGAACGTGATCAGGCTGGGGATGGTGCTCGGGCCGGCGACCCCGGCCGCCAGCGGGCCGACCATCGCTTCGGCCAGGGCGCCGACGAGAGCGGTCGCGGTCAGCTCCGGGTCCTGTGGGGGCAGCTCACCGCTCGCCACGCCGGCCGCGACGTAGCCGGCGATCAGTTCGGCGTACGCCCGGCGGAAGACGAGCCGTTCGGCGTCGACCGCCGGGTCGACCGGCTCGGCGAGCAGGGCGTACGCCAGCCGCGGGGACTGCAGCGCGCGGCCGGCGAACGTCTCGATGACGGCGGACACCTGCGCGGCGGCCGTGGACTCCAGTGCTGCCGCGCGCGCGACCGCGTCCACCTCCCGCTGGGAGGCGGTGCGGAACACCTCGGCGAACAGGTCGGCCTTGGTGGGGAAGTGGCGGTAGACGCTGCCGGTCGCCATGCCGGCCCGCTCGGCGACGGCGGCGACGGAACATCCGGCGTACCCGTGCCCGGCCATGATCTCCAGTGCGGCGACGATGATCCGGTCGCGGGACGCGCTCAGCCGAGCTTTCACACGGTCGGTGCTCCGGTAGACCACCCAAGAATTGAACCATCATTCAAACCTTGGTCACAAGGTGGTGGCGGGGCGCGGGCGCGCGGCGCTGACGTCGGTTCACCGTGGTGTCACGATCGGCGTCAGCCGGCGGCGACGCACCGCTCAGGTGAGGGTGGCCACCGCGTACGCGGCCGCCTCGGCGATGACGGCCTGGTCGTACCCGGCGTCCCGGGTGGCCTTGCTGGACATGATCGAAACGACCAGTGGCGCGGCGCCCGGGGGCCACACGACGGCGATGTCGTTGACCGTGCCGTAGTCGCCGGTCCCGGTCTTGTCGGCCACGGTCCAACCCTTCGGTACGCCAGCCCGGACGCGTCGGGCGCCGGCGCCGGTGGCGTTGCGTTCCAGCAGGTCGCGGAGAAAGGCGCGCTTGTCGGCCGGCAGCGCGTCACCCAGGACGATCCGCTGGTAGTCGGTGCCGATCGCCCGGGGGCACGTGGTGTCGCGCGGGTCTCCCGGGATAGCCGACACGATCTTGGGCTCGACCCGGTCCATCCGCGTGACCGTGTCGCCGAGGCCACGCGCGTACGCCGTCAGTCGAGCCGGCCCGCCGAGGTCGCGGAGCAGGAGGTTGCCGGCCGTGCCGTCGCTGTAGCGGACGGCGGCGTCACAGAGTTGGCGGATCGTCATCCCGGTGGCGACGTGCTTCCTGGTGATGACGGCGCTCTTCATGAGGTCGCCTTCGGTGTACCTGACGACCGTGTCGAGATGCGACAGCGGGTTGTGCGCCAACACCGCTGCTGCCGCCAGTCCCTTGAACGTCGAGCAGAACGCGAACCGTTCGTCCGCCCGGTGGGCGATGGTGACGCCGGTGCCGGTGGCCAGGGCATACATCCCCAGGCGTACGTCGAACTTCCGCTCCAGCTCGACCAGGCGTTCGTGCCGGTTGTCCGCCGCGGCAGTGGGGGAAGAGGACGCGGAGGCAGCAGGAGCGGAGGGAGCGACAGCGGATGGCCCGTCCTTCGCGCATCCGGCCAACGGCGAGAGTACCGCCGTCCCCAGCAGCGCACGGCGAGTGATGGTCGGTTGCGACGACGGGTCGCGGGTCATCGGCACTCCATTCGCGGGTCGTGAGCGACGAGCCGATCCGTCGACTGCTGCCGTCGGACGGCTTCATGATCTTTCCGATCGTGGGTTACACGCACCGTCACCCCTGCGCGGTTGCCGACCCTTCCGCCGCGGACTGATGTCGTGGTGCGCGACGCCGGGGGCTACCCGCTGGGCGTCGACAGCGTCATCGGTCAGCGGTACGCCGGTGGTACGGGAAGGCGGGGTGGGTGCCGACGAGCGCCGGGTGCTGGGGCTGGCCGAGCAACTCCTGACCCGGGAGTGCATGCGGCGGGCCGGATTCGAGCTGTGGGTGGTGCCGCCCGCCCCCGCCGACCCCAACCAGCGGTACTTCGCCGCAGGGAGCGTGACCCGGTGACACCGGGGCAGGATGGGCACGTGTACATCGAGCCGGTCGACTGCGCGCCCGAGCAGGCGTTCCCGCGAGCGATCCTGCGGCAGCGCTGGGAGGACCTCACCTTCCTGCACTGGGCGGTCGCTCCGGAGCTCGTCGCGCCGCTGCTGCCCGCCGGGACGCGTCCGGACACCCTCGACGGGCTCAGCTATGTCGGCCTGATCGGCTTCCGCATGGTGGGGCTGGGCCTCGGCCGCGGGCCGGGGGTGCCGTACCTCGGCAGCTTCTGGGAGACCAACGTCCGGCTCTACTCGGTCGACGGCACCGGCCGGCGGGCCGTGGTGTTCCGCTCGCTCGACGCGTCCCGGCTGCTCATGGTGCTGGCTGCTCGGACGGCCCTGCGGCTGCCCTACATGTGGTCGGCGATGCGGCTGGACCGGGACGGCGACCGCTACACCTACCGATGCCGGCGTCGCTGGCCCGGCCCGCGAGGTGCGACGAGCCGGATGGTGGTCCGGGTGGGCGGGGCGATCGCCGAGCCGACCCCGCTGGAGCATTTCGTCACCGCCAGATGGGGGTTGCACACCCGGGCGTACGGTCGCACACGGCACCTGCCGAACTGGCATCCCCGCTGGCCGCTGCACCGGGCCGAGCTGCTGCACCTGGACGACGAGCTGGTCACCGCCGCCGGGCTGCCGGCGCCGACCGGACCGCCGGCCAGCGTGCTGTATTCCCCCGGCGTGCCGGTCCGGTTCGGCCCACCGGCCGCCCTGCCCCGGTCTCGCTGATCACCGGCCCGAATCTGTGGGTGGCGCGCACCACCAACCGGGTGTCAAGGGCACCGCCGACCCGAACACCCGGCCGGCGTGCGCCGTCCGCCGTCCGTCCGGCGCTAGGGTCGGGCCCTATGCGGACGAAGCAGGAGCTGAGCGAGGCCATCCGGCGGGAGCGGCGGGCGGTGTTGGTCGTCAACGCCCACTCCCGCCGGGGCCGCCAGCTCTACGAGGAGACCCGGTCGCGGCTGGTCGCGGCCGGCTTCACCCTGCTCGGCGCGTACCCGGTCGACCGGCCCGCCGAACTCGAGCAGAGCCTCGCCGCCGCCGCCGACCTCGGGCCGGACCTCCTGGTCGCCGGCGGTGGCGACGGCACGATCGGCACCGCCGCGCGCCTGCTCGCCCACCGCGACATCGCGCTCGGCCTGCTGCCGCTGGGCACCACCAACAACTTCGCGCGTACGGTGGGCATCCCGCTCGACCTCGACGCGGCGGTCGCGGTCCTCACCGACGGCAAGGTGATCGACGTCGACCTCGGACTCGTGGGCAACATGCGGTTCACCAACCACATCGGCATCGGCCTCTCCGCCGACGTGATGCTCAGGACGCCGCCCCGGCTCAAGCGGGTCATCGGCCGGATCGCGTACCCGATGACCGCACTGGCGCTGCTGACCCGGCACCGGCCGTTGCGCGCCGCCGTGCGCGCCGAGGGGCGGCGGCACGAGTTCCTCACCCACCAGCTGTACGTCGCGAACGGCGGCTTCCACGCGGGGCGGCCCATCACCGCGGACGCGGACGCCGACGACCGGCTGTTGGTCGCGTACCCGGTGGGTGGCCCGACCCGCCGCGGACTGCTGCGGGACACGGCGCGCAACGCGGCCACCGGCCATCGCCGCACCCTCGTCGACGAGCCGTTCCTCGCCGTACGCGAACTCTGGCTGGAGACCGACCGGCCGGCGCCCGTGGAGGTGGACGGGGAGCCGTACGGCGAGACCCCGATCCGGATCGGCCTGGACCCCAACGCGCTGCGCGTCATGGCCGCCGCCGACAGTCTGGACCGCTAGGGCGGGGCCGGGAGCCCTTCCTGGCATTACCCCACCTCGCGCTGGGCGCAGGTGATGGCCCACGATGCGGGCTGCCCAAGTCAGGCAGGCATCAGGAACCGCTGACCCGCGGCTGCTGGTGGTCGGTCAGCCGGAACCCGACGCCGCGTACCGCGTCGATGGTCACGCCGGTGCCGAGTCCGGCGAGCTTGCGCCGCAGCCGCTTCACCAGCGACTGCACGTCGGCCCTGCGCTGCAGCCCCTCGTCACGCCAGACCGTCCGGTGCAACTCGGCGTAGCTCCACACCCGGATCGGCTCGGTGGTCAGGCTGATCAGCAGGTCGTGCTCAAGTCGCGTCAGGCCGACCTCGCGATCGCGGCAGCGAGCGGTGGACCGGGCCGAGTCGATCAGCAGCGTGCCGTCAATGGCCTCGGGCGCGGCGGCAGGGGGCGTCGGGGGGAGCCGCTGCGGGGCCGCGATCAGCCTGCGCAGCTCGTCGAGATCGGAGACCAGCAGCAGCGGCGCGACGCCTTCGAGGCGCTCCGCGAGTCGGATCCGCTCGGCCGGCGACGGTGTCACCGCGATCACCAGCGGAAATTGTTCCTCGGCCGGATCGCGCCCGTCCGGCACCGTGCCTTCGTCGTGTGCCCCCACAGCACCCACCCCGAAACGATGGGCAAGTTTCTGCCCAAGCTTCGTCATGCTCGTGACAAAAATTGGCAAGCTTCCCGACGGCTGGTCAACTGTTAGTGACAGATTGCTTACGGCAAGTTCTTGATCGTCCTTTCATGTCGATCATAGTGTCCAGACGGGCAGCCGGCGTGACCCGCGCGGTTGCCTGGGGGCCATGGAGGGGTGCGTTCCGCTTCATCCACTCGGGGAGGCGCGTTCCCCGCACCCTCCACCGTGGCTCGTTCCACTCTGGGTCGTTCTGGAGGAGGCGCCACCTATGTTCAGACGTCCATCCACGAGACGCACAGCCAGATCCCTGGTGAGTGCCGGCGCGGCCTTGGTCCTCGCCGCGACAGGCCTGGCCGCATTCGGCTCCGGCGCACAGGCCGCGCTGACCGGGACAGGAGCAGCCTCCGCAGACGGCAAGATCCGGCCGGAGCTCAGCAAGCAGCTCCAGGGCAAGACCGAAGGGGATTTCTGGATCCGCTTCAAGGACAGGGCGGACCTGAACCAGGCCGCAGCGATCAAGGACTGGGACAAGCGCGGCGCCGCGGTCGTGGCGGCGTTGAAGAAGACCGCCGCCGAGAGCCAGACCAAGATCCGTGCCGAGCTCGACGGCGCGGGCGCGACGTACGAGACCTTCTGGGCGACCAACGCGATCAAGGTCAGCGGCGGCTCGCTGGCGATGGCGCAGAGCATCGCCTCCCACGCGGAGGTCGAGGGCCTGTACGCCCCGGTCGCCTACCAGGTGCCCGAGGTCACCAAGGGCACCGACGAGAAGACCGTCAACGCCCTCGAGTGGGGCATCGCCAACATCAACGCCGACGACGTCTGGTCCCAGTACGGCGTCAAGGGCGCCGGCATCACGGTGGCGAACATCGACACCGGGGTCCAGTTCGACCACCCGGCGCTGGTGAACTCCTACCGCGGCAACAACGGCGACGGCACGTTCGACCACAACTACAACTGGTACAACGCCGCCGGGACCTGCGCCGCGGCGCCCTGCGACAGCAACGGCCACGGGACCCACACCATGGGCACGATGGCCGGCTCCGCGGGCGCGAACCAGATCGGTGTGGCACCCGAGGTCAAGTGGATCGCCGCGAACGGCTGCTGCCCCAGCGACGCCGCGCTGGTCAACTCCGGCCAGTGGATGCTCGAGCCGACCGACCTCAACGGCCAGAACCCGGACGTCAGCAAGCGGCCGAACATCATCAACAACTCGTGGGGGACCACGAGCCCCTCCAACGAACCGTTCATGGAGGACGTGACGCTGGCCTGGACCGCGTCGGGCATCTTCGGTGTCTGGTCCAACGGCAACAACGGGTCGGCGTGCCAGACCAGCGGCTCCCCGGGCAGCCTGGTCAGCAACTACTCGGCCGGCGCCTACGACATCAACAACAACATCGCCGGATTCTCGTCGCGTGGCGTCGGCCAGAACGGCGAGATCAAGCCCAACATCGCGGCGCCCGGCGTGAACGTCCGGTCGAGCGTTCCCGGCAGCAGCTACGCCAGCTACAACGGCACCTCGATGGCCGCCCCGCACCTCGCGGGCGCGATCGCGCTGCTGTGGTCCGCGGCACCGGCGCTGGTCGGCGAGGTCAACCCGACCCGCGCGCTGCTGGACAACGCGGCGGTCGACAAGGCCGACGCCCAGTGCGGTGGCACCACCGACGACAACAACGTGTACGGCGAGGGCCGGCTGGACGCGCTCGCGCTGCTCAACGCGGCCCCGATCGGCGACACCGGCACCCTGGCGGGCAAGGTCACGGACGCGTCCACCGGCAACCCGATTCCGGGTGCCACGGTGGCCCTGTCGGGCGCGGCGGACCGCGAGCTGACCACCGCTGCCGACGGGACGTACTCGTCGCTGCTTCCGGTCGGTGACTACCAGGTCGCCGTGACGGCGTTCGGCTACGAGGGCAAGACGACGCCGGCGACGGTCAACAAGGACGCGACCACGACGATCAACGTCGCGTTGACGGCGGTGCCCAGCGTCACCGTCAGCGGCTCGGTCACCGACGGCTCCGGGCACGGCTGGCCGCTCTACGCCAAGGTGACCGTCGAGGGTCCGTCCGGTGTGTCCGACTACACCACGCCCGTCAACGGCCACTACAGCATCCAGCTTCCGGCCTCGGCCACCTACCGGCTGAAGGTCGAGGCGCAGTACCCGGGCTACCAGACCGTCACCAAGGAGGTCGTGGTCGGCGGCGGCAACGTCACCGCCAACGTCGCGGTTCCGGTGAACACCAACACCTGCACCACGGCGCCCGGCTACCGGTTCGGCTCCGACGGCGTGTACGAGACGTTCGACGGCACCGGCGTGCCGGCCGGCTGGTCCGTGGTGGACCACGCGAACACCGGCCAGGTCTGGAAGTTCACCGACGACGGCGGCCGTCGCAACCTGACCGGCGGCACCGGCAACTTCGCGATCGTCGACAGCGACGAGTACGGCTCCGGTGGGCGGCAGGACACGTCCCTCGTCAGCCCGGTCGTCAACCTGACCGACGTCGCGGCCCCGGTGATCCGGTTCAACCAGGACTACAACTGGCTGGGCAGCGACCGCGCCGACGTCGATCTCAGCATCGACGGTGGCACCACGTGGACGAACGTGCTCCGGCAGGCGGCGGACGTCCGTGGGCCACGGGTGACCGAGATCCCGATCCCGCAGGCCGCCGGCCAGGCGCAGACCCGGGTCCGGTTCCACTACTACGACGCCTCGTACGAGTGGTGGTGGGAGGTCGACAACGTGCTGATCGGCAGCCAGGTCGTCTGCCAGCCGACCAACGGTGGCCTGGTGCTCGGCCACGTCCGTGACAAGAACACCGACGGCTACGTCAACGGTGCCACCGTCACCAGCGACGACCGGCCGGCGGAGAAGGCCACCACCGTGGCGACCCCGGACGACGCCGGGCTGGCCGACGGCTTCTACTGGCTGTTCTCCTCGCTGACCGGCAACCACAAGTTCACCGCGAAGGCCGGCAACTACGTCAGCCAGAGCAAGCAGGTCGACGTCCAGGCGGACGCGGCGACTGCGGCGGACTTCCAGCTGGCGGCCGGCCGCCTGTCGGTCCAGCCGGCTGCGGTAAGCGGAACGGTCCGAATGCCCACCGGCATGGTCAGCAAGCCGTTCACGGTGACCAACACCGGCGGTGCCCCGGTCGACGTGGAGTTCAGTGAGCGTGACGGCGGGTTCACCCTCCTGCGCGCCGACGGCTCCCGGATCAGCAAGCAGCAGGTGCTCGGCTCCACCGGCGCGCCGGAGCAGCGGCTCACCGCCCCGACGTCGTTCGCCGCGGCGGCGACCGGCAAGTCGGCGACGGCGTCCGCCGCGGTCGGCCCGCAGGCCGCGCCCTGGACCGACATCGCCGACTACCCGGCGAACGTGATGGACAACCGGGTGGTGAACCTGGACGGCAAGGTGTACTCGATCGCCGGCACCAACGGGTCGGCGTCCACGACGAAGAACTTCGTCTACGACCCGATCGCGCAGACCTGGACGCCGATCGCCGACCTTCCCGGCGCCCGCAACGCCATGACCGTGGGCGTCGTGGACGGGAAGATCATCGCGACCGGCGGTTGGGCGGCGTCCGGCCCGGACGGCACCACCTGGTCGTACGACCCGGCGGCCAACACCTGGACGGAGAAGGCCGACAACCCCGCGCCGCGCTCCGCAGCCGGGCAGGCGGTCGTCGACGGCAAGCTGTACGCCGTCGGTGGCTGCACCAGCTCGGCCTGCACCCCGATGTCGAACGACGTGGTCCGGTACGACTCGGGCAGCGACAGCTGGGAGACGGTGGCCGACTACCCGAAGTCGGTGGCCTTCGCCTCCTGCGGCGGGATCGACGGCATCCTCTACTGCACCGGTGGCAACGACGGCTCCGCCGCGCAGAAGTCCAGCTACGCCTTCGACCCGGGGGCCAACACCTGGACCCCGATCGCCGACGCGCCGGTCGACAGCTGGGCCAGCTCGTTCGCTGTCGCCAGCGGCAAGCTCCTGGTCGTCGGCGGTGTGCAGGGCGGGGCCATCACGAACGCCGGCGTCGCCTACGACCCGGCCACCGACTCGTGGTCCAACCTGCCGAACGCCAACACGCCGCGGTACCGCGGTGCCGCGGCGTGCGGCTTCTACAAGGTTGGCGGCTCCTCCGGCAGCTTCAACGCCACGCCCGACAGCGAGGCGCTGCCCGGCTTCGAGGAGTGCGCCGAGGGCGGCGCCGACGTCAGCTGGATGACGATCGACAAGACGGCGGTCACGCTGGCGCCGGGCGAGCAGGTCACGGTCACCGTCGGGATGACGGCGAACGTCGACCAGCCGGGCACCTACTCGGGTTCGGTCGCCATCAAGGAGAACACCCCGTACACGGTCGACCCGGTAGCGGTGACCATGAACGCGCAGCAGCCGAAGACCTGGGGCAAGCTGATGGGTACGGTCACCGGGACGAGCTGCCAGGGTGCCAGCTCGCCGCTTGCCGGTGCCGTCGTCCAGGTCGACTCGTGGGCGCAGTCGTGGACCTTCGCCACCGACGCCCAGGGCAAGTACGCCTACTGGATGGACCGTCGGAACAACCCGCTGACGTTGATCGTCGCCAAGGACGGCTGGAAGCCTCAGACCCGTCAGACGACGATCAACGCCGTCACCCCGACGGTGGAGGATTTCGCACTGTCCCCCACCCGTTGTTGACAGCTGACCATTAGCTGACAGTCCGGCCCGCCTGGTCATCGACCAGGCGGGCCGGATCAGTCTCGAGGGCGGCGAGCGGTGCGCCCAGGAGTGCGCGTCCGAGGGCTGCGACCGATGTGTGGCGCCCCGCCCGGCAGCGCCTTTGGGCTCGCTCGGCGGCGGCGGATCGTGGTCAGGCCGGGGCGAGGCGGAAGCCGACCCCGCGGACGGCGTGGATCGTCGCCGAGGCGTTCAGCCCGGCCAGCTTGCGCCGCACCCTCCGCACGACCGAATGTATGTCGGAGCCGCGGCCGAGGTGCTCGTTGCCCCAGACCTTGAGGTGCAGCCGCTCGTACGTCCATACCTGCCCGGGCGCGGCCACCAGGCACAGCAGGAGATCGTGCTCCAGGCGGGTCAGCTCGATCTCGCGGTCCCGCCAGCGCAGCACCCGTCGGTCGGAATCGACGCTGAGGTCGGGTGGTGGCGCAGTGGTGCCGCCGGCGGCCGCCGTGACCACGGTCTGGACGGCTGGGGACGCTGCCCCTGGCGGCGGGGTCTCCACCACGTCGAGGAACTCCCGTGCCTGGTCGACGCTCGAGACGATCAGGAACGCCTCCGTCCCACCGAGCAGTCGCGCGAGCTGCCGGCGTTCGGCCGGCGAGGAAGCGATTCCGATGACCAAGGACACGGCCGGGATCCCCCTCATGCCCCACCCCTTCCGGCTCCCCACCCGTTCCGGGACAGTTACTATACGACGCCGATCAATCGGTTAGTGGCCCTGGCAGAGTGTCATCCCGCTTCGGTCAAATGTGGTTACGTTCTGGCATCAATAAATGGGTGGTTTCGCGGCGCGAACGGAAGCGGCGAGACCTTTCGTGGTGGGTTGACCGATCTTTCGGACATGGGCGCTCCGGCCGGCGACCGGGTGAGGGCCCCCGTGGCGCCTGCGTGCCGGCCGCCGTGTCGAGCCCACTGGTCGTTGCGGGACGCGCGGACGGCTCGGGCGTCGCGGCAGCCGACCTCTCGTATGCGGCGTGGTCGTTGTCCGCTTCAGCCGACACCCTGCTGAAACACACGTGTGCCAATTACGGTCACGGGTCGACGGTATTTCGGCGCGGGTCCGGGTCGCGTCGCCCCACACATTGGCGGCGTCCTGAATTGCTTGACGGACAATTCCGGTATCGCAATGACACTGCCCCGCCTGGCATGCGTGGGCGGGCAGGATGGCCGTGCCAGGGCTGGAACGGGCCTCCGGGCCGCCCTGCCATGCGGGTGGCGGTGCCGCCGGGATCAGCCGCCGCGTGGGGCGTACATGATGACCGCCACCCGAACGAAACAGCTGGCGGCCAGCCGGATCGACCGGACGGCCGTCGTGCGCCGGTAGCGGGCGCGCCTCCCGGCCGCCTGCCCGGTCACGGACGCGCGGGGTCGCGGCCGTCCTGCGGGCCGGCGTCGGCGCGCCGGGCGGCGGCGAGGAAGGCGTTGTACCGGGCGAGGTCGTCCTCCTCGCCGGTGGCCTCGGCCCGGTCGGCCGCCCGGTCGAGGCGGCCCTGCTCGCGCCGGTCGGCGCGGATCCACTGACGCACCAGCACGATCATGACGAACGCGGCCGGTACCTCCCCGAAGGCCCAGGCGATGCCCGCGCCCAGCTTCTGGTCGTCGAGCAGGGAGGACGCCCACGCGGGGTGGACGGCGGAGTACCAGTCCGGGGCGATGAGGGTGGTGCTCTGCATCAGGACGAGGCCGAAGAAGCCGTGGGCCATCATCGCGGCCAGGTGGAGGATCACCAGCAGGGGAGGGGCGAGCCTCGGCCGGCCGGGGTCGACCCCGATGAGCACCCAGAACAGCAGGTATCCGGCGGCCACGTAGTGGATGAGCATGGCCAGGTGGCCGACGTGGGACCGCATCAGCATGCCCAGCAGGTCGCTGAAGTACAGGCCGAAGAGGCTGCCGGCGTAGATGCCCAACGCGACCACGGGATGGGTGAGCAGCTTCGCCGGTCGGCTGTGCAGCACCATCAGCAGCCACTCCCGGGCGCCGCGGACCTGCGGGTCCGTGGGCCGGCGCAGGGCGCGGAGGGCGAGGGTGACCGGGGCGCCGCCGACGAGCAGGATCGGCACCAGCATCGACAGCACCATGTGTTGCACCATGTGGGCGCTGAACAGCACGTACGCGTAGCGGGCCACGCCCAGGTCGGTGATCGCGGCCAGCAGCAGCATGCCGGCCAACCAGCTCGCGGTGCGGCTGACCGGCCAGCGGTGCCCGGCCCGGTGCAGCCGCCACACGCCGGCCAGGTAGCAGCCGACCCCGGCGACGGTGAGGGTCAGGAAGAACATGTCCGGCAGCGGCTGGCCCACCAGGAGTGCCGGGGTCGGCGCGGCGGGCATCGGAAAGCCGAGCAGCTCGGTGATCGGATCGGCGTCGAGCGGGTCCCCGGACACCGGCGTGGGGCTGCGGGACAACGCCACCGACAGCCCGACGGTGGCGGCGAACACGACCAGCTCGCCGGCGGCCAGCCGGCCGAACGCGCCGGAACGGCCCGCGCGCAGGGCCGGCAGGGTCCGCGACCGGTGCAGGGCGCCGAGGACGCCCAGGATCGTCAGCGCGACGAGCTTGCCGAGGACCAACCAGCCGTAGCGGGACTGCCACAGCTCCGCCACGGAACCGAGGCGCACGACGGCGTTGGCGGACCCGCTGACCGCGACGGCCGCGAAGCAGCCCAGGGCGAGGCGGCTGTACCGGCCGGCGGTGTCGGCGAGCTGCCGGCTGCGGCGGATCATCAGCAGCGCCGCCAGCCCGCCGGCCCACAGCGCGGCGGCCAGCACGTGCAGGGCGAGGCTGGTCACCGCGATCTGGTGGTTGCCCGCCCCGGCGGCGTGCCCGGTGAACGCCGGCGGCAGCACCGCGACCAGGGCGACCAACGCCACGACGGCGGCGAGCCCGCGCGACACCCCCGCCCGCGCCAGCACTGCCGCCACCAGGGCCAGCCCCGCCTGCAGCAGCAGCGCCTGGCCCTGGGAGATCGAGGAGGCGAAGCTGACCACGGTGGCGAGGCTGAGCCCGTCCACGGGGACGCCGAGCAGGTCCGAAACCGTCAGCACGATCAGCGCCGACGCGGCCACGGCCCAGCCCGCGGCCGCCGTGCCGGCGCGGCGCAGCAGCAGCCAGCCGTGCGGGGACACGCTAGGACCGTCGCCGGGCAGCAGGAACGCGGCCGTCACCACCATCCCCACCGTCAGGGTGGCGAGGCCGTCGGCGAGCAGCCGGACCACGGGCAGCGCCCACGCCGTGACCGGCCCGGGATCGGGCAGACCGGGGATCGCGGCGGTGAGCGCGCCGCCGGCGCGCAGGCCGAGCAGGAGCACGGCCACCGCCGACGCCACGGCCGCCACCGGCACGAGCCAGCCGCCGCGACCGCTGGCCGCCGGCCGTACCCCGCGGGCGGTCGCCCCTGCGGTGGGGCCGGCATCCGCGGCCGCGCGCCCGGCGTCCGGGACGGGGGCCGGGTGGGAGATGGTGTTTGGCACGTCGGTTTCCTTGCTGATGGGGAGGGCGGTGGTCGCCCGGTAGGGCTGCCCGGCGGGGCGGCCGATGGGGCGTCGACCTTTCCGGTCGGCTGGGGGGGTGTGTCAGGCGCCGGCGCGGCGACGACGCCACAGCACGGCGGCACCGCCGATGACGGCGGCCAGGACCCCGGCGGCCACCACCAGCGCCGTGGTGCCCGGCCCCCCGCCGGAGCCGCTCGCTGAGGTGGCGGGGCCGGCCGACGGGGTGGCCGGGCCGGCGGCCGGTGGGGCGCTGCTCGCCGCGGTCACCTGCGGGCTGGCGCTCGCCGAGGGGTCCGCGACGGTGAACCGGTACGAGCCCTGCACGGGGTGCCCGTCGGCCGAGACGACCCGGTAGGCGACGGTGTAGGTGCCGTTGGCCAGCGGTCGGTCGATCGTCACCGTCCCCGTCGTTCCGGTGACGACGGGCTCGCCGGTGGCGACCTTCGCCCGGGCGGCGTCGGTCAGTGCGATGGTGGTGAAGGCCGGATCGAGCTTCTGCATGAACGTCAGCCTGACCTGGGTCGGCGCCGTGGCCAGCCGGGCCTCCTTGGCGGGGCTGGCGGACTGCAGCGTGTTGTGCGCGGCGGCGGGAGCGGCCGGCACGAGCAGCAGCGCGGCCGCGGCCAGCGCGGCGGTGACGAGACCGGCTGCGGTCGGGCGGCGGAATCGGGTGGGCATCTCTGGTGCTTCTCCTGGTGGGGTGGTGGTCAGCCGAGCAGTTGTTGGCCGATCCAGCCGCCGTCGGGGCAGCCGGGCGGGACGGCGAAGACGGCGGAGCCGATCGGGGTGGTCCACTCGTTGAGCAGGTCCCGTTCGGCGAGGCGCCGCTGGATGGGGAGGAACTGGCGGTCGATGTCGGCCTGGTAGGAGGCGAAGATCAACCCGCTGTCGGCGGTGCCGTCGGCGGTGGGTACCCCGTCGTAGTTGTAGGGGCGGCGGAGGATCTTCAGCCGGTCGTCGCCGACGTGGGCGCGGGTCAGGTGGGAGAAGTCGGGGATGACGGCGAGCCCGTCGGGGCCGGTGGCGGCGAAGTCGGGCACGTCGTGTTCGGCAGCGCCGGTCAACGGGGCGCCGGTGTCGAGGCGGCGGCCGACGGCGAGTTCCCGGTCGGCGCGGCCGAGCAGGTCCCAGGTCTCCATGTTCATGCTGATCCGGCGGACGACCAGGGTGCTGCTGTCGCGCAGCCACGCCGGCCCGTCGGGCACCCACACCGTGGTCTCCAGCGGCCCACCTGGCCTGGGGTTGGCGGTGCCGTCGAGCTGGCCGAAGAGGTTGCGCTGGGTACGCCCGCCGGGTTCGACGCCGGCGCCCCGCCGGAAGCCCTGCTGCACCCACCGGACGGCGGCGAACGGCCGGCTGTCCTTTACCAGGACCCGCTGGGCGTGGGCGACGGTGACCGGGTCGTCGGCGCAGATCTGCAGCAGCAGGTCCCCGCCCGACCAGCGTGGCTGGAGCCGGTCGACGCGGAACGAGGGCAGGGCGGCCACCGACGCCGGCCGCCGGTCCGCCAGCCCGGCGGCGGCGTAGAGGCCGGGGCCGAAGCCGAAGGTGACGGTCAGCCGGGCGGGCAGCAGCCCGAGTTCCGGCTCGGTGTCGGCCAGCGCGGGCCGCCCCTGGGTGAGGCGGGCCGCGTCGTCGGTGAGCAGCCGAAGCATCCGGCCCAGCGCCGCCCGGTCGGTGCCGGGCCGCAGGGTGAACGCCACGAACGACGCGTGTGCCTGCGGCTCGGTGGCGACGCCGGCCTGCCGGGGCCCGTGGAACGGCTCGACCGCCCCACCGACCTCGGCGACGGGCAGCGTCGCGACGGGCCGTACCCCCGGGTCGGAACGGGTGGCGGTGACGGCGGCGGCGCCGGCCAGGGTGCCCCCGGCGGCCAGGGCGCCGCCGGTGAGCAGGCCGCGCCTGCTCACCGGGCGGGCGGTGGGCACTCCGGTCACGACGCCGGGCTGGTGGTCGTCGCGGGCTTGCCGCTCGTGCCCGGTGCGGGTTCGCCGTGGCCGGGGGCGTAGCTCTCCTGCGCACCGGTGAACGGCTTGGCCACCGCGGTGAACGTCTGGGTCCGGCCGTCGGCGAAGGTCAGCGTGACGCTCACCTGGTCGCCGGCCCGCACCGGCCGCCTGAGGCCCATCAGCATCAGGTGGTCGCCACCGGGCTCCAGCACGTGCGTGCTTTTGGCCTTGACCACGATGCCGCCCTCCTTGGCCCGCATGACCATCTGGCCGTCCCGCATGGTCATCTCGTGCAGTTCCATCGGCGACACGTCGGTGGCGGCGCCGGTGATGGTGACGTCGGTGTCGCCGTCGTTGACCAGGCTGGCGAACGCCGCGGTCATTCCCGTGTCGGCTGCCTTGACCCACGGGTCGCGGACGCCGAGCGCACCCGCCACGCTCACCGTGGCCGACGGTGACGGGCTGGTCGCGGCGGCCGACGAGCCGTCGGACGAGCCGCAGCCGACCGCCCCGCCGAGCAGGAGGGCGACGCAGGCGAGGAGTGCGGCCGGTCGGCGACGCGAGCCGGCGGGCATGGTGCGGAGCATCGGGCAGGTCCCTTCGAACGATGACGCGACGTTCGGTTGGTCGGCCCGGTGGTCGGAAAAGTTCCGGCCGAGAGCCGATCCTGTCCGAAAATGATCAGGCCGCATGACGGTCGGGGACGCGGGCGGAACCGGGGTACGGCGGCAGCAGCCGCAGCCCCGGCGATTCGGGCTGCTCCTCGGCGGGCAGGTGCCAACGAGGCTCGTCGGTGCGGTCGCGCCGCACCGGGCCGCCGGGGCGCAGACCGGGGCGGGACAGCGCGACGACGAGCGCGTAGCCCACGAGCAGGAAACCGTGGCTGACCAGCCGGGTGCTGTCCACCCGCCCCGTCGCCAGGTCGTTGACCGACAGCAGCACCAGCGTGCCGACGAACGCGCTCAACATCGGCACCAGCCCCGTCGGGGGAGTGCGCCGGGCCGCGACGAACAGGAAGCCGGCGCCGACCGCGACGTTCCAGGCCGCCGACTCGTGCCACAGATGCCCCGCCGCCAGCCCGTCGGCTACCGGATGCACGTGTGGGCCGGCGACGCCCCGCCCGATCTGTGCCAGGCCCAACATCAGCTGCAGCGCCCCGATCAGCCCCAGCACCGCCCGCAGGCTGACCACGGCCCGCCCCCGCAAACCGAGCACGGCCCGCCCGGGCCGCCGGCGCGGCGGCACCTCGGGCAGCGCGTCGAGGACGACGTCCGTGAGGTCGTCACCGGCGACCATGACCGACAGCCTCGCCCGCCGGGTCACCGCCGCGGCCCGGTCGAACCACGTCCGGCAGCTGCCGCACCCGGCCAGGTGTGCCTCGGCCGCCGTCCGCTCGGCGGGGGACTCCTCCCCGTCCAGCTGCGCCGACAGCACCTCACGCCACTGCTCACACCCCATGCACGGGTAGTCGTTCCGATGCTGCCGTCGGTTCCCGACGATTTTGCCCGCCGCCGCTGCGGCCCTGCTCAACCGGGGTGGGGCCGCTCAGCCGGCCGCGTTCTCGCCCGGCCGCGCGGCCGTCGACCGGCCGCCGCCGCCCATGGCGGCCACGAGGTCCTCCCGGGCCCGGGCCACCCGGGAGCGGATCGTGCCGACGGGGCAACCGCAGACCTCCGCCGCCTCGGCGTAGGACAGGCCGAGCACCTGGGTGGCGACGAACGCCTCGCGCCGGTCCGCCGGCAGCGCCGTGACCAGCTGCTCCAGCACCACCTGCCGGTCGAACGCGCTCCGCGACGCGTCAGCGGTGTCATGCCCGTCGGTCAGCGGCACGGTCCGCGGACGGGACGTGGCGGTCCGGATGTGGTCGACGGCGACCCTGCGGGCGATCGCGAGCAGCCACGTCCGCGCCGACGACCGCCCGGCGAACGACCGCAACGACCGCACCGCCCGCAGGAAGGTCTCCTGCGCGAGGTCGTCCGCCTCCGCGGGGGAGACCAGCACGGCGAGGAAGCGCCGGACCTGCTGCTGCGTCGCCCGGACGAACCGGGCGGCGGCGTCCCGGTCACCCTGGCCGGCGGCCAGCGCCCACGCGGTGATCTCCGCGTCTTCGGCCATCCGGCACCTCCCGTCAGCCCACCGCAGGACGGACACGGCGGTCACGACAAGTCGTAGTAGTAACCGGACGGTACCGTACCGCGGGCGATGCGACGTATCTCTCCCTGCGGTAGTTCGCCAGACCGGATCGGATCAACCGGGCCGAGAGGCCTCGGCGTGACGCCGCCGCGCCGGGCGGGGACGCGAGGGCCGCGTCGGATCGGCGGCCCGTCGCCCCGGGCGGTGAATCCGACCAGGTTGGTGAGGATGTAGAGCCGCCCCGGGCGGCGCCGGGGATGGTCCGGCGGATCGCAGACCCGCCGGACCATCGACAGGTGTCAGGCCGCGGTGAGCGCGCGGTGCAGGCGCCGGGCCTCGGTGACCAGGCGGGACGAGCCGCCCTGGCCGGCGACCTCGCCCAGGCCGGGCACCTCGATCCGGACACCGGTCGCGGTGGCCGTCTCCGTCGCCAGGGTCAGCAGGTCGGGCAGGCCGCGCGGCGGCCTGGGCGCGGCGAGTACCGCCGGCAGCGTGGCGGCGACCAGCCGCCACACGGTCAGCGGCGCCCCGGCCAGGGCGGCGTCCCGCAACGGCTCCACCACCCGGGTCAGCTTCACCAACTGCCCGGCGACCAGCCGGCCGAGCTGCTCACCCGTCCCGCCGGCGTCGAACTGCCCCGCCCCGGCGAGCCCGAGCAGGGCGTCCAGGGCGGCGACCCGGTCCGCGCCGTGCCGGGCCCCGAGACCGTAGGCCAGGGCGAGGTCGACAGCCACCCCGCCGGTGCCGCTGCTCTCGGCGAGCAGCGGCAGCACCACGGCGCCGTCGCGCTGGTCCATGTCCGCCGCGCCGGCCACCAACGGGAGGGTGTACGCGGCGACCGCCCCCCGGTGCCCCGGCAGGATCGACGGCCACATTTTCACCCAGCCGGAGTACTCGACCCCGATCGGCGCCGGGTCGGCGGTCAGCAGGCCGTACCGGTCGTCGTGCCCGTCGGGCGGGCGCAGCTCGACCAGGATGCGCTCCGGCGCCAGCTGGTCGAACTCCCAGTCGTAGCCGGCCCTGCGGGGTCGCCGGGTGACGGTGGTGGCCCGCATGACCGGCTGCGGCAGTCCGCCGCCGCGCAGCCAGGCGGCGAGCCGCTGGCCGGCCGGCGTGCCCAGCGCCGCCGCCTTGTTCGCCACCGCGTCGTCGGCGCCGGCGGGCAGGCGCAGCAGGGCCTGGGTCAGGTCCCAGTACCAGGGCGTCCGGTCGCCCCACGCCGCGAGCCGCTCCACCAGCGCCAGCGGGTCGAGCAGGCCGTTGGCGGAGGTGGGGGCGGCCAGCAGACCGGGCTGCCCAGGCTCGTCGACGTGCGCGCCGATCTCGGCGAGCCGGGCCCGCAGCAGCCGGTGCGGCGGGGGCAACCGGGGATCGGTGGTGGCCAGCCCCGGCGCCGACGGCGTCCGGTCGGTCCGGCGTACGGCGGCCAGCAGCGCCGCCCACCGGCTGCGGCGCCGGGGCTGCTGCTCGGCGCCGGCGGTGAGGAGCATGTCGACCAGCACCTCGCAGAGGCAGAGCGGGTCGTAGCGGTGCTCGTTGCCCCACGACCAGTGGCGGCGGTCGACGACGGGGGCGAGGGCGGCGTGCACCCGTGGACCCTCGGTCGTGGTGAGCCGGACCAGCCCGTCGAGGATCCGGTCCAGCGGTGCGCCCTGCGACGGCGTGCCGAGCAGGGCGGCGACCTCCTCGGCCAGCTCGTCCACGTCGGTGATCGGGTCGGGCGCCGGCGCGGGCGGCGCGGGCGGGGGAAGGTCGTCCCCGCGCGGCCGGGTGACCGCCGGGCCGGTCCCGACCGTCGCCGGGTCGTGACCGTGCCGGGCGGCCAGCGTGCTCGCCCGGTCGCGCAGCTCGACGGCGGGATGCCCGAGCGCCACCCCGATCACCTCGGCGACCTCCACCGCCCGGTTCCGGTGTTGGCGGGCCAACCGGTCCAGCCAGGCCAGTTGCGCCCGTACGAGCGTCTTGTCCGGCCGCAGCAGCACCTCACGCGAGGCGTCGAGCACCGCCTCGACCTCCAGGTCGGGCAGATCCCGCAACGCCTTCTGCGCCATCGTGGCGACCGGAGCCGGCGCGTCGGTGAGCAGGCGGAGGTAGTCGGTGGCCCGGGCGGCGACCTCGGTGGTGGTCGGGGTCAGCTCGTGGAGCAGGGTGGTGAAGGCGCGCAGCGCCGCCGCCCGGTCGCCGCGCAGCAGCCGGCCGAGCGAGCCGTCGATGAGCATCGTCCGGTCGACGATCCCCTCGGCGGCGAGCCGCGCCAGCGCGGTCGGCAGGACGTGCCGCTCCCGCTCCTCCCAGGTCGTGGTGACCTCGTCGAACATCATCCGCGAGCCGAGACCGTCCACCTCGAACAGGCGGGGCAGCATGGCGGCCAGGAACGGGTCGCTGCGCAACCGGTCCACCAGGGGAGCCGGCGGCCCGGAGCGGCGCCGGTCCGGCAGCTCCACCGCGCCCAGCCACAGCTCCACGAACCGGTCGTCGGTCGGCGGGGCGACCCCCTCCGCACGCAGGAGCGCGGCGACGAACCGCCACCGCTCGACCCACGTCTGCTGGTTGACCTTCGCGGCCAGCCGGTGCGCCAGGTCGCCCAGCCAGGTGATGCCGCGCTCCTCGGCGACGCCGGACAGCAGGGCGGCGGCCCGCTCGCCGTCCGGGTTGACCGAGTTGCGGGCGAGGATCGCCGCCGCCTGTGCCGCGCTGGGCAGGCAGCCCACCACGGCGACCGCCAGGGCGGTGCCCGACCCGACCGGCCACCAGGTCGACCGGTTCCGCTCCTTGAACCAGGCGGTCAGCTCGACGCCGATCTCCCTGCGGCGCTGCTCGGGCAGGCCGGCCAGGGCGGCCGCGACCAGCGTGGCGGAGCCGTTCTGGACCAGGTCGAACAAGTCGCTGGTCCCGCCGGCGGCCAGCTCCCGGCGCCGCCGTACGGTGCTCTTCATCAGCAGCGTCTGCTGGGCCCGGCTCACGCCCGCTCCTCGACCTGGTCGGTGGTCAGCATCCGGGTGGCCAGCGCGTGCCGGCATGGTCCCCGCTGCCCCCGGTGCTTCGCCCACCACGGGCAGGTGCAGGTGAACCCGCCGTCCGGCAGCCGGCGGACCCGGTACACCTGGTCGCCGCTGCGGATCGTGGCGGACGTGCCGTCCCACTCGACCGCCCCGGCGTCGAGCAGCGCCCGAGCGCCGACCAGACGCGGATTGTCGCGCTCCGCCCGGCCCGCGTCGTACGGCATCACCCGGTGGAAGTACGCGGCCTCGGAGACGTCGTATCCGACCCGCCCGGCGGTGCCGAGCTGCGCCAGCGCGCCCCGGACCCGTGCCGCGTCGATCCCGGCCTCCGCCGCCAGCCGATCCACGTCGATGGCCGGGTCCCAGGAGAGCAGGGCGGCGACCAGGTCGGCGTCATCGACGACCTCGTCTCCGGCCAGCGCGGTGAGCGCCGCGCCTTCGCCGGAGAATCCGCGGTACGGCTCGGGGGAGAGGGTCAGGGAGAGGCGCAGCGCGCCCGTGTCCAGCTCCCAGGTGCTCGGCACGGGTGCCGACCCGGCCGCGACGGTCGGCCCGTACACCCGCAGGGTCCGGGCGAACCGCAGCATCGGGCGCAGGGCGGCCAGCCGGCTCGCCCCGGCCAGGCAGACCGCGCCGGGCACGGGCCGGGAGGTCAGCCGCAGCGACCGCCCGGCCGGCACCACCCAGAGCACCGACCGGTCGGCGGTCGTGGGCAGCCGGCGCAGGAACGCCGCCGCCTCGGCCGCCGGGACCTCCGCCCGGGGCTCGAACCTCGCGGCCAGCACCTGCACCTCGGCGAAGCCCCGCAGCCAACGCACCGGCAGCGGGACCTTCTTCTCCACCACCGCGCCGTCCATTGTGGAGACGGTCAGGTCCTCCGGGCCGACCGACAGGTGCAGCGGGTCGAGGCCGCCGACCCGGGCCAGGGCCTCCCGCAGCGGGTTGTTGACGTCGACGTTGGTGGTGCCGTGCTCCACCACGTCGCCGTCCAGGCCGTCCGGCAGGGCGTCGAGGCGGGCGTAGACCCCGCAGCAGCCGGAGAAGGACTCGAACCGGAGCCGGTCCCGACTGCCGGTCACCACGGGGTCGAGGCTCGCCGGGCTGACCGGCCGGTGGTACCGGGTCCGGGCCACCTCCGCGACCGCCAGCAAGCCGACGGCCGCCGCGTGCGGGGTGGTGAGGAAGCCCGTGAAGAACCGCGGGTTCGGCGCGGGCCCCCCACTCGTCTGCAGGGCGAGTCCATCCTGTCCCAACGCGGAGGACCCGAGATACCGGTACGTCTGCACTGCGTTCACGTCCGCGGACAGTAGAGGACCCCACCGACAGGAACCAGGCTCGTTTCCCGTCGGCTGCGATCCGGACCCGTGCGGCCTCCCGCGCGGTGGCGGCCACCGGTCCGGGTCGTGGCCCCCGGACCAAGGAGGCGGGCCAAGGACCGCTGGAGCTGCGACGCCCGGCCCTCGTCAGGACGCCGGGGTCAGCTCGATGAGGAACTCCTGGTGGGCATCGCCGGTGCACGGCCCCTGCATCGCCTCCGCGCCGATGGGAGTGCGGGCGTCGTCCCGGATGCCGATGCACAGCCCGCTGGCCGCCGGCCGCAGCCGGTAGCCGCCCGGGACCGGCGCGTCGACCCCCTCGGCGGCGAACAGTTGTTCCCTCCTGTTGGCGCTGCAGTCCGTCCAGGGTTCGAGCATGTCCTGGACCGGTGGCGACTTCAGGACGGTGAGGCAGCCGATGCCGAACTGCGGGTGATCCCACTGGATGTGGAAGAGATCGTCGCGGACGGGTTCGAGGCGGGTGCGGGGCAGGTCGGGTTTGTCGCACGGCTGCAGGGTCGCGACCTGGCCCTGGTACCGGCCGGTGCGCTCACGCCCTTCCGAGAGGCACAAGGTGGGCGAGCCGACCGGATGGATCTGCGCCCACGCCCCTCCTTCGGGCAGGTCCAGGCTGCCGGAGACGACGGGCCGCTCCGGCTGAGGGTCTGGCTGGTCACGGTGGTCCGTCGCCCACACCGCAAGCGGGATCGCCAGGCCGGCGGCAGCCAGCAGGGCGAAGGCAGGGAGCAGCCTGGGCCACCTGCGTCGGACCGGTGGGGCGTCACCCGGATCGGGTGGGTCCGGGGGCGGCGCCGCGGGCTCGGTCGCGGCGCCCAGTCGATTCCGTGCCCGCAGCCAGACGTCCACTTCCTCCTGGTCGCCTCCGCAGGC
The DNA here is from genome assembly GCF_043205005.1 of Micromonospora sp. NPDC047620. Taxonomy (NCBI): domain Bacteria; kingdom Bacillati; phylum Actinomycetota; class Actinomycetes; order Micromonosporales; family Micromonosporaceae; genus Micromonospora; species Micromonospora sp. NPDC047620. The sequence continues at coordinate 60,237 of NZ_JBIDDG010000008.1, forward strand.
GCGGACGAACGCGGCGAGGACCTCGGCGCGCGGTAGCGCCGGCCGGCGCAGGACGTCGGCGATGGTGCTGCGCGGCAGCGCTTCGCCGCCCGCGACGGCGCGTTGTTCGAGCTGCCGGTACGTGCACCCGGACCGCTGCTTGAGCCGTGCCATGAGCGCGACGAGCTCAGCGACGGTGGCAGCTGCATCCGGTCGTTCGTCCCCCGTACCTTCGGCCGACATGGCCCACAGGCTAGCGCCACGACTCGATCGGCGAGGGCCGGGTTCGGGCGGTGAGCTGTCCGGACAGGTCCGAGGTACCGCGCTGACCAGGCCGGACATGTCGGCTGTGACCGGGACAGGCGACTGTCCTTGCCGGACACACCGGTCCCCCCGAGGCTGAAGGGACCTCGCCGTCGCGGCAGGAGCCCGCGGCGGAGGACCCGGCAGGCCGCTCCCGGCCCGGCCGGTCCGGGCACCGCTCGTGCGCCCGTCGCCGCTCAGACGCGGCGCAGAGCGGTGCCCGGTGAACGAGACGGATGTCGCACTGATGTGGGAGGCGGACGCGTGGCCCTGCCCGAATCGATCCGATACCGGATACTCGGTCCCGTACAGACGAAGTCGGCCGACGGCAACTGGCAGGACTTTCGACAGGACAAGTGGCGTACGCTGCTCGCGGTCCTGCTGGTCCGGTCGAACCACGTCGTGCCCTGCGACGAGTTGGTGCGGCAGCTGTGGCCGGAGGAGGCGCCGGGCAGCCAACGCAAGCTGGTGCAGCAGTACGTCCACCGACTCCGCCGCAGCCTGGACGACCCCGACGGCGCGGTCCTGCGGACGCGACCCGCCGGGTACGAGTTGCGGGTGTCCCCGGGCGAGCTGGACGTGGACCGGTTCGACGCGCTCTGCGCGGACGGCCGACGGGCGCTCGCGACAGCGGCGTACGAGAAGGCGATGGCGCACTTCGGGCAGGCGATGGCGCTGTGGCGCGGAACGGCCATGGCGGACGTCGGGAACGCCCCCGCGGTCGCGGCCGAGCGGATCCGGATGACCGAGCGCCGGCTCGCCGCCACCGAGCTGTGGTTGCGCGCGGGTCTGGCCTGCGGCCGGCACGACGTCCTGATACCGGAGCTGGAATGCCTGGTCGTCGCGCACCCGCTGCGGGAACGCTTCCGGGAGCTGCTGATGACCGCGCTCTACGAGACCGGCCGGCGGGCGGACGCCCTCAGCGTCGCCCGGCACCTGCGCGGCCTGCTCAGGGAGGAGTTGGGCATCGACCCGGGGGCCGAGATCCAGCGGCTGGAACGGACGATCCTGCTCGGGGAGGACGTGGACCTGTCGCTGCTGCGCCCGCTCGCCGTGCCCACCGATTCCTGACCGGCAGGCCACGACGGGGCGATCCGGGTGCCGCCTCCCGACATCCCGGATCGCCCCGTCCCGGCGGGGACGCGACGCTCAGGCGGCCACCACCACGTGGTGCCCTCGCTCGGCCGGCCGGCCCGGATCGCCGCCGTGCCCCGGGGCATCCAGCAGCAGGACGTTCGCCACCCGGTGCGGCATCGCCACCCGGAGCAGGCCGTAGCCGATGCCGGCGAGCCCCATCAGCAGCCCGGGCGTGCTGACCTGCTCCGGGACCCCGGCCCGGGGCGCACCGGCGAGGACCTGCTCGGCGATCGCCCGCGCGCACCGCAGACCCAGCGCCGCACCGTCCGGCTCGTCGAGTGCCGAACTGGCCGCCAGCAAGGTCTCGACCAACCCGAGGTCCCCATGGCAGATGGAGTCGTTGCCGATGCCCGTGTACCGCCCGTCGACGATCAGGTCGTCGCGGACCTTGCCGGTCGCGATGTGCAGGTCCTCGCGGATCAGGTCGTGCCAGGGAGCCAGCACGGGCAGTCGCAGCATCGCCGCGCGTGCCAGTCCGATCCCGGCGGCGCCGTGGCACCAGGCGTTCATGAAGGCGCCCGGACCACTGATCACCCGCAGGTCGGGCCAGTTCCGGCGTTCCGGCGACAGGTGGTGCCGCTCGAAGCGCAACGCCCGCCCGCACACCTCGGCGAGCTGGTCGTCGCCGGTGAGCTGGGCGATACGGGCCAGTGCGTACCCGATGCCGCTGGCACCGTGGGAGAACCCGAGCAGCGCCGGCGCGTTCTCGTACTCGACCTGCCATCCCGTCCCGCCGGGCACGTCGACCGCTCGGTCGGCGATCGTCCTACCGGCCGCCCTGAGGGCGTCGAGGGTCTGCTCGTCGGGATGGGCGTCGTGCAGGGCGAGGATCGCCAGCGCCGCCCCGGCGGTGCCACTGATCACGTCCAGCACCTTGTCCTCGGCGAACCGCTCCTGGCACAGCACCGCGGCCTGCCGGGCCGCGTCGACGAGCGCGGGCGCCCGCAACACCTCGGCGAGCTGGCCCAGCACGTAGACGAGGCCGCCCAGCTCGCTGAAGCCGCCGATCGGCAGCCCGGCCCCCCGGTCCGGGCTGGCGACGAGTTGGCGGGTCACCTCGGCGAGCTGGTCGGCGAGCTGTTCGGCGGGCCGGCGGAACCGGTCGTCGCCGGTGACCGCGCCGAGCTGGCCGAGGAACAGGGCGACTCCGGCGACCCCGCTGTACAGGTCGATGCCGGCGTGGCCGACCTTCCAGTACCGGTCGCCGATGAAGTTCACCGACAGCCACGACGGCGCCTCGCCGTCGGCGGCCAGGGCGGCGTCGAGCAGCAGGTCCGCGATCGACCGGGCGGCCCGCACGGCGATATCGGCGTCGATCGGTTCCTCCGGCAGCGGCCTGGAGTCGACCCGCTCGGCGTGGGGCGTACCCACCGTGAGCCCGGACATGGAGGCGCGGATGCACCAGAGCTGTCGCCGCAGGTCCTCCTCGGACATCGCGCCGATCCGCGCCCGCACGGCCGCCAATCCGCTGGTTTCCAGGAAGTCGTGGGCCACCACCCCCTGTGCGTCGTAGAGGTCCGTCGAGCCGGGGGTGGTGTGGAACGCCGGGATGTCCTGGTCGGCGAGCTGTCGATGTTCGCTGCCGAACAGCACGTCGCGGTCCGGCAGGTCGACGAACGCGGAGGAGAGCACCTCGTGGAAGATCTCCCGGTCGAGCGAGTCGCGCAGCAGGTCCGGGTGCCAGGATTCCGACTGGACCCGGCCGTACGTCATCGTGGGGCGGGGGATGAACCGAACCTCGTCGTCTCGGAACCGGGCGATCGGTCCGCCGGCGGCGAGCAGGTCGTCGCGGTGGGCGGCGATGATGCGGTAGCAGTCGGTGAAGCCGGCGGCGAGGGCGTCGGTGTGGGCCAGCGCGTTGACGGGCCGGCCGTCCAGCCGTACGCGGTTCTGCGTCTCCGGCATCTCCCGGCGGTCCCGCACGACCCGCATCTCGTCGGTGCCGCCGGCGACGAAGGTGGGCAGGCGGGCGGGTGAGAGTTGGCCCCCGGAGCCGGCCAGGCCGCTCACCTCCGCGTCGTAGATGCCCTCGTCGTCGGCGGTGATGATGCGCTCGGGCAGGAGGCCGACCCGGAGCACCGAGTCCCGCACCACGCGGGGCGCCTCGCCGAAGGTGAGCGGCGCCAGCTGCGCCCCGGTGACCCGGGGCAGCACCTGGAAGATCGCCTCCAGGTCCACGGGGACGGGGTGCTCCCCGGCCGCGATGACGTTCTCCAGGTGCAGGTCCGAGCCGCAGAGGGCGTGGAACAGCGCCAGGAACGCGCCCTGCCGCCAGAAGAAGCGGTCCACCTGCTCCTCGTTCTCGCACGACGCGACGTCGACGTGCTCCACCCAGCCGTACTCGCCCCGGTCGAGGACGAGCAGCGGCCGCAGCGGTTGGCGGAGCCCGTGGGCGTTGAGCCAGTCGAGGACCTGGTTGAAGTGGACCTCCACGCTGAGGCTGCGTGGCTTGTACACCAGCCTGCGGCCGTCGGTGAAGGTGAGGATCGCGACGGTCTGGCCGCCGCGGTGGGTGTCCCCGGCACCGAAGCTCACCCGGGCCAGGTCGGCCAGTCCGTGCCAGGCCCCTCCGAAGGTCTGCCGCAGCTCGGGCAGGTCGGCGAGGAGCCGTTCGGCGAACCGGGTCCGGACGTCGATGGTGGTGCGCAGGCAGGTGACCAGTTCCCGGGCGAGCACCGGGTACTCGGCCAGGATGCCGAGCGCCGTCTCGGGCGTACGGATCCGCGCGATGAACGACGACATCCGCTCGGCCGGTGTCGCCCCGGCCAGCCGGCCCTCCACCCGGGCCACGTTCACCTCGAGGATCATGACGGAGATGATCATTTGCAGGAGTCGGTCGAGCGGCGGTTGCAGCAGCGAGTGGTCCGCCGGCAGGCGTTCGTCGTGGCCGTGCCGGGCCGCCAGCCGGGCCACCCGGCTGCCCAACTCCTCCTGGCCCCACGCCAGCAACGGCGCGATCAGGTTCAGGAACACCACGTTCCCGGCCTGGTCGTGCCCGTGGTCGTGGTCGTCGTGATCGCATCCGGTCGCCGGGCCGCCACCGGCGAGGTCGTCGAGGCGCGTCGACCCGAACCGCCGCCACGCCTCGGCGATCACGCCCAGCCAGGCCGGCCGGTCGGGGAACCTGGCGGCGAGCGACTCGGCCGGTTCGGCCAGCAGCTCGACGATCCCGTCCTCGGTAAGCCCGAGCCGTTCCCACCGGTCGAGCGAGATGTCGGTGCCGCGCAGGATGTGGCCGCCGCGCCAGGCGTCCCGCCGGCGGCGACCGTAGTCGTGTTGCTCCTCCGTGATCAACGGCGTGCCTCCGGCCCGTTCGGACCGGGTCAGGCCACGCCACCAGTTCGGCGTCTGAAGAATCTCGTCGAACATGTCTCCGCCCTCATGTATGCGCGTCCGGGGCGGCCGCGGCTGTCGTGGCCCGGCCCTCCGGCCCGGGGTGGACATCGTCACCACGACGCCCACCCCGGCCTGCACGGAAATCGGTCAGTCGTCGGTACCGGAATGCGGGTTGCCGCCCGCTGTCAGCAGCTTCCCGACGTGCATCCGGCCGTCATGATCCAGCAGGTGTTGGTGCAGCCGAGGCTGCCCCACTGGCAGGTGAAGCAGGTGTGAAAGGTGAACGCCCGGTCACCGCCGAAAATGTCCGCCAGATCCGCGTCCAGGCCACCGACGGCGCCCACCGGGCTCTCCGGCAGGAGGGCGATGTCGGCGTCGTCGAGCGTGGTGCGGAAGGCGGGGTCCTTCCACGCGCGCACAACCGTGTTGCTCATCAGCATCCCCAGCAGGTGCGGCAGGTCCACAGCGGGTAACAGGTGAGGCAGGTGCGGAAGGTGTAGGGCTCCCCGTTGCAGCAGCCCATCGTCGCGGTGGACTCGGTGCCGGCGCCCCGGGTCCCGTCCGTGACCATCTCACCCAACTCGACCCGGCCGACCGGGTGGGCCGGCAGCATGGCGAGTTCGCTGTCGTCGAGAGTGGCCCGGAAAACCGGGTCCTTCCACGCCCTCGCGGCAGTTTCCATGATTTCTCCGATCGATAGAAGAAGTGTCGCCACGCCTGCCGTTCCACCCGGGTGGCGGGTGCGGCAAATGCGGCGGGCGGCGATGAGCCCGCGGTCAGAACAGGCGACGGAATCGGAAACTCGGCTCGGCCAGGAACCGGTGCCACCCGTTGGCGGCAGAAACCACACTGGACGCCGCCGGTTCACCGGTCAAGACCGACGGCGACCGGTTATACCGCGACTGAATCGGCAGCGAACCGAGCGTCGACCGGAAATCAACCAGCGTCTGAAACGCTCATCCCGCTCGGCCAGAACAGCGACGGTTCGCGATCTGACGAGGGGAGGTGACAGAAATGACGGAACGACCGGAACTCGTCGAGGACCCGATCGGTCAGCTGGACCTGACCGACCTCGACCAGGAGATCAACGGTGGTAGCAGCGCGGTGTGCTTCACCATCACGGTCACGATCTCCACCTTCAAGCACAGCATCTGTGGCACCTGCGGCATCTTCAGCGTCGGCTGCTGCTGATCCCGCGCGACGGCGATCGGCACTCCGGTCGCGTCACCGGGTGGGCGGAGACGCCCGCCGTCTCCGCCCACCCGGAACCCGTTCCATCGTGACGAGCCGCAACGGAGAGACGTGATGGCCCCACGCAACACCGCAACGAGCGAGCGCGCCGACCTCGGCAGCGACGTGTTCGACCGACCAGCCTGGTGGGCTGCCCTGTCCCTGGAGGAACGGCGGCGCGTGCCGGTGCCCGACACCGAGGCCGCCCGCAGCCGGGGCGCGCGCCGGCTCGACACCTGGCGGACCGTCCGAGCCGCCACCGGCGGACTGGAGCCGAACCTCGCCCGGTGGCACGAGGCGGGCCTCAGCGAGGAGGAGTTGGGGCTGCTCCTCGGGGAGTCCTCCGACAGCCTGCGCGACCGGGTGCCGCAGCCACCGTCGTGGCTGACGAGCGTGGCCCAGGCGTGGTCCGCCGATCCCGCCGACCTGCCCGCGTTCGACGCCGGCCCGGCGGCCGACCTGGGACCGACCGCCGACCTGCTCGCGCTGGTGCACCCGTTGTCGCACCGGTATCAGCAGCGGTTGCACGAGGAGGTGCGCCGGCTCGCCCGCGACCTCGGTCACCGGGGTGAGGTTCCGCCGCACCATCCGTTGCTGCGGCCGAACCACGAGGTCCACCTGGCGATGATCAGTCCGGTGCTCGCGGTCCACCTGCAGCGCGCACGCAGCGCAGGGACACTCTCCGGTGACACGCCGGCAGCGCGGTTCGGCGACTTCGTCCGGCAGCTTCGCCAGCGCGCGTACGCCCTGCGGATCCTCGCCGAGTATCCGACGCTCACCCGGGAGCTCGTCGACGAGATGGAGACGTGGCTGACCGTACGGAGCGAGCTGGCCCGGCGCGTGCTGGCCGATCTGCCGGCGCTGCGCGCGGAGTTCGGCCTGACCGCCACCTCGCTCGACGATCTGGTGGAGGTGCAGACCGGTGCCGGCGACACGCACCGCGGCGGGCGGAGCGTCGCGATCCTCACCTTCGCTGGTGGCGGCAAGGTGGTCTACAAGCCGCGCCCGCTCGCCGTCGAGTCGCACTTCTACGCCCTGGTCGACTGGCTCAACGCCAAGGGGATGGCCCGCCCACTGCGTCGGCTGACCATCGTGGAGCGGGCGGGATACGGCTGGGTCGAGTTCGTCCACCCCGAGAGCTGCGCCGACGAGGAGGGGCTGCGCCGCTTCTACTGGCGCCAGGGCGCCTACCTGAGCCTGCTGTACCTGCTGCGCGCCTCGGACATCCACCTGGAGAACGTCATCGCCGCCGGCGAGCACCCGGTGATCGTCGACCTGGAAGCGATCTTCCAGCAGGCTCGGCCGACCACCTACACCCGGCCGCTGGTGCTGCCCGCCGAGGCGATGCACCGCATCGAGGAGTCCGTGCTGTCGATCGGCCTGCTGCCGCAGCGACTGATTCAGCAGGACGGCGACGCGGTGGTGACCACCGAGCTGTCCGGGATGGCCGGCGGGCGAGGAGAACTGAGCCCGATGAAGGTGCCGCGGTGGCAGGACACCGGCACCGACCAGATGCGGCGGACCCGGGCCCGCATGGAGCTGCCCGGCGGGCACAACCTGCCCACGGTCGCCGGCGCCGCGGCGGACCCCGCCCGGTACAGGGCCAACCTGGTCGCCGGTTTCGAAGCCTGCTACCGGCTGCTGCTCGCGCACCGTGACGAGCTGGCCGCACCCGACGGACCGGTTGCCGCGTTCGCCGCGGACGAGATCCGGTTCATCGTGCTGCCCACCATGGTGTACGGCCGCATCCTCGGCGAGTCCTGGCACCCGGTGGTGCTGGGCGACGCCCTGGACCGGGAGTGCCTGTTCGAGGTCCTCGCCACCCGCCACCCCGAGCTGGTCGCTGACCGAGCCGTCGCCGCCAGTGAGATCCGACAGCTCGCCCGGCGGGACATCCCCTTCTTCCGGACCCGACCCGACTCCCGGGACCTGTACGACGACCGAGGCCTCGTCGTACGCGACTTCTTCCCCCACCGCGGACTCGACCTCGTCCGGGACCGGATCGCCGGGCTGTCCGCCGCCGACCTGCGCCAACAGAGCTGGGCCGTGTCGGCGTCGCTGGCCGCGCTGCAACTCGGCGACGGCCAGGAGGCCATCGCACCCCGGACGCGCGCGGCGCCGGCCGAGGAGATCGACCAGGAGCTCGCCGAGCGTGCCGCCGTCCGCCTGGGCGACCGACTCCTCGAGACCGCGCTCGGCGACCCGGCCCGGCCGGTGTGGCTGACCCTCGCGCTCGTCACCGACCGGCACTGGAGCGTCGTACCCACGGCGTTCGAGAGCTACAGCGGGCTGTCCGGGATCGCGGTGTTCCTCGGCCAACTCGGCGAGCAGACCGGCCTGGTGCGGTTCCGGTCCGCGGCCGAGGCGATCGCCGCGATGCTCAGCGGACACGTCGACGCCCTGCTCGACTGGCCGGAGATCGACCGTGACCTGCTCGGCGTCGGGGGCTTCAGCGAACTGGGCGGCTACGTCCACGCGCTGACCCAGCTCGGCGCGCTGTGGCGAGCGCGATCGCTGCTGGACCAGGCACGTCGGCTCGTCCCGGAACTGCTCCGGCGGTTCGACGGCGACCGCCACCTCGACGTGGTCGCGGGCACCGCCGGGGCGGCGCTCGCGCTGCGCGCCCTGCACTCGGTCGATCCGGACGAGCGGACGTCGGTGGCGCTGCGGGCGGCGGGCGACCACCTGCTCGCCACCGCCTCCGCCCACGACTCCGGGTTGGCGTGGCCGTCCGCGATCCCCGCGCGATCGCCGCTGCTCGGCTTCTCGCACGGGGTGTCCGGCATCGCGTACGCACTCGCCGAGATCGCCCGGGTGACGGGCGAGCAGCGCTACCTCGACGCGGCCGAGCGTGCCGTGCGGTACGAGCACCTCCAGTACGACGCCGCCGCAGGCAACTGGCCCGATCACCGCGACGTCACCCCGCCGGGCACGTTCATGAACGCGTGGTGTCACGGGGCGGCCGGCGTCGCGCTGGCCCGCGCGGCCATGCTCGGCACCGTGCGTATCCCCGAGGTGCGCGCCGACCTCGACGCGGCGGTTGCCTCGGTGCGGCGCAGCCTCACCTCGGGCGAGCTGCTCACCGGCACCGGCAACGACTGCCTGTGCCACGGCGACCTCGGCCTGGCGGAAGCCCTGCTCACCGCCGGCTTGGCCACCGGCGACGGAACTCTCGTCGCGACGGCGCGCAGGGCGACGCGCGCGGTCGCCGAGACGGTGCTCGCCGGCGAGGAGCTCTGCGGCGTGCCGCAGGGGATGCACGTGCCGGGACTGCTGATGGGCACCGCCGGCATCGGCTACGGGCTGCTGCGGGCCGCTCGGCCCGACCGCACGCCGAACGTCCTGCTGCTGGCTCCGCCGGTCGGCGCGGCGCCCCGCGACCGCCAACCACCTGGCCCGGCCACCGCCGCCGCCCGTGCCGTCGCCGAGGAGGAAGTGTGACCCGCGTACCGGTGATCGTGCAGATGAGCAGCACCGAGTGCGGGCCGAGCTGCCTGGCCATGGTGCTCGGCGGGCTGGGACGCGCCACCGAGGTCCGGGAGCTGCGCGCCCACTTCGGGGTGGGACGTGACGGCACCAGCGCCCGCCGCATCCTCGAGGTGGCCCGCGAGTACGGGCTGGCTGCACGGGGACTGCGGGTGAACGAGGCCGGGCTGGCCAGCGTCCGCCTGCCCGCCATCGCACACTGGGGCGAGGACCACTTCACGGTGCTGGAGAAGGTCGGGCCGCGCCGGATCCGGATGGTGGATCCCGGACACGGCCGTCGGCGGCTGACGCACGAGGAGTTCTTCGCGGAGTTCTCCGGCACCGTGCTGGAGTTCACGCCGGAAGAGTCGATGCGGCGTCGGCGCCGCCCGATCCGCGACCACCTCGCCCTGCGGTTCCTCCGCGACCTGGTCCGGCTGGCGCCGCTGCTCATGGTGTTGGCCGTGGCGCTCTCGGCCGTGGTGCAGGTGCTCGGGCTGGCCTCCGCGTGGGCGACGAAGTACGGCGTGGACGTCCTCATCGGGCAGCGGGCGGACACCCTGTCCCTCTTCGCCCTCGGCGTGGGTGCGTACATCGCGACGCACACCCTCGCCACCCTCTCCCGGGGGCTGGCGCTGCTGGTGCTCCAACGCCGGCTCGACGGCACACTGGGTGAGCGGTTCATGAGCCACCTGATGCGGCTGCCGTACGCGTACTTCCAGACCCGCGGCGCGGGCGACCTGATGGGCCGGCTGAGCAGCAACATGGCGGTGCGGGACATGCTGACCTCGCAGCTGGCCACGCTCCTGCTCGACACCGTCTTCGTCTTCATCTACACCGCCCTGCTGGTGGCGCTGAGCCCGGCGTACGCCGCGGTGGTCGCGGTCCTGGCGGTCGCCCAGTTCGGCATCGTGCTGAGCACCATCCGGCTGGTCCACGAGCGTGCCCAGCGCGAGTTGGCCGCCGACGCGAAGGCGCAGAGCAGCGCGATCGACGCGCTGGCCGGGGCGGAGTTCCTGAAGAGTTCCGGGCTGTCCAACTGGGCGTTGCGCCGGTGGGCCGACCGGTTCACCGTGTCGGTGCGGGCCGGGTTCGAGCGTCGGCGGCTGGACCTCGTCAACGAGTCGGCGATGGGGATGTTCCAGGTCGCCGCGCCGCTGGTGCTCCTCCTGTTCGGCATCGTCCAGGTGGTCGCCGGCCGAATGTCGCTCGGCACGATGCTCGGCCTGAACGTCGTCGCCGGTCTGCTGCTGGCTCCCGTCGGGCAGGTGATGGGTGCGTTGCGTTACCTCCAGACGATCGGGTCCCACCTGGAGCGCATCTACGACGTGCTGAACGAGGAACCGGAACCGGCGCGCCCACAGGCCCACCAGCCGGTCGAGCTGCGCGGCGAGATCGAGCTGCGCGGGGTCGACTTCCGGTACGACCTCGGCACACCGCTGGTGCTCAAGAACATCGACCTGCGGGTCGCGGCCGGGTCGAAGGTGGCGGTCGTCGGGTCCACCGGCTCCGGCAAGACCACCCTGGTGCGGCTGCTCACCGGGCTGCTGCGGGCGAGCGCCGGAGGCGTCCTGGTGGACGGGCGGCCCCTCGACGACTACGACCTGGAGCCGCTACGCCAGCGCTTCGGCGTGGTCACCCAGTTCCCGTACATCTTCGGCGGTTCCATCCGCGACAACCTGACGCTCGGCCGGCTCGACGTCAGCGACGACGAGCTACGCGAGGCGTTGCGCAAGGTGCAGTTCCTGCCGGACCTGGAGCGCATGCCGATGGGCTTGAGTACCGGCGTCGGTGAGGGCGGCGGCGCGCTCTCCGGCGGCCAGCGGCAGCGGCTGGCGATCGCCCGGGCGTTGCTGGCCAGGACGAACGTGCTCCTGCTCGACGAGGCGACCAGCCACCTGGACACCCTGACCGAGGCGGCGATCGCGGCCGAACTGTCGGTGCTCGGCTGCACCCGGATCGTGATCGCACACCGGATCAGCACGGTCAGCGACGCCGACCAGATCGTCGTGCTGCATCAGGGCGAGATCGTCGAGCGCGGCACCCACGAGGAGCTGATGACATTGGGCGGCCGGTACGCCGAGCTGGCGCGGCGGCAGACGGGTCGGTTGACGGAGCGTGCGGCAGCCGGGGGATAGCGGTCCGTGGCCGGCGGCCGGGACCAGGGCGCTCGTCTCGCACCGGCCGCCGGCCACGCCACCGGTGAATCGGTCAGGTCCGGGTGGGCCAGCGACGGTGTGGCCGGCGGGAACCCGGTTGCCGACCGCGCACGGGTGCGATTACGTGTGGTCATGCCCGGGGACCGTGTCGACTCGTACTTCGTCTGCGCCACCCCGCGCACCGGCAGCTCGCTGCTGCTCGGGTTGCCGTGGCTGCGCGCCGACCAGACCGGCGCCTGGTTCGTCGGCGGCAACGGCGAGATCAGCGGCGACGCCGGCAACGGGCAGGTGCCCCGCTTCGACGCCGACGGGATCAGCCACTTCCTCGAGACGATCCGGGAGCACAACGCGGCCTGGGAGGAATGGTTCGGCAGGTGGGGAATCCGGCCGCATGTCGTGCGCTACGAGGAACTCGTCGGGGACATGGGCGCCACCACCCACGGCATCCTCGATTTTCTCGGGCTCGACGTGCCGGAGGAAGGACACCCGGTCGTGGCCCGGCACCAGCGTCAGGCCGACGAGCTCAACCGGCAGTGGATCAGGCGTTACCGGGCGGAGACCGCCGACGGATGATCCGCCTGGCGTCGGCCTCCGGGTGGGAGGCCGACGTCGTGGCGCGATCAGAAGGGCCACTGCTCGCGGGATCCCGCCTCGATGAGCGGGATCATCGCGAACGCCGCGTCGGACAGGCCGCCGAACGTGTGCCGGTTCCCGGTCGTCGGGGCGTGCCCGACCCGGTATCCGGCCAGGTTCCAGGTGTACACCGGCACCTGCCCGGGCACCGCGGCCGTCACGTCCACCGAACGGTGCCAGTGCGCCTGCTCGTCGGTGAGGATGACCACCCGGTCGTGCCCGGCGTAGTGCCGACGCACCGCCTTGTCGGTCTCGGTCCCGCCGCCGTAGAAGTAGCCGCCCTCCTTGAACCGGCGCACCGCCGCCAGCACCGACTCGCCCGCGACGGCCGGGAACACCCGGGTGTCGTGGGAGAAGGACACGACCGTCGCGTCCCGCGCGCGGGCGGCCAGCGCCAGGCCGAACACGGTGGCCGCGTCCCAGCAGCGCAGCGTGCCGTCCTTGCTGAAGGCGCTGTTCATCGAGCCCGACGTGTCGATCAGGACCAGCGTCCGCCCGTCCAGGGCGGGCACGTTCGCCAGCGCGTGCTGCAACGCCTTCTCCAGCGGGTACCCCCACCGCAGGCTCGGTGCCGCGTTGTAGGCCGACAGGAAACGCATCGGCAGCACCCGCGACCTGGCGACCTCGCCCGGGTCGGACAGCTTGGCCGCCACCGTCTCGGCGCCGGCGTCGCTGACGCCGGCCTGGTCGAAGTTGCGCAGGTTGCGCAGCAGCGCCAGGTAGCCCATCGTCGGGATGATCGCCTCCCAGGCCGGGGCGTCCATCGCCGTCTGCCGCCAGCCGGCGAGGGCCTCCCACGTCATTCCGGCCGCGCCCAGCACCGCCGGGTCGGTGATCTCCTGACGCCGCTCGACCGGCAACGCCATGAGCTCGGCCCGCGCCGCCAGCACGGTCAGCGACGCCGGCAGCGGGTTGTCCCGCTGGTGCCGCCGGTCCAGCGCGTGCCGGAACAGGTCACCCTGCCGCTCGTCCCGCGCGGTCGGGTGGGTCAGGTCGACGACGTCACCGAACCGGACCGCGTTGCGGTCGGAGTCGTACTTGAGCAGACTCCGCTCGTGGTACAGCCGCACCGCCGCGTCCGCGATGCCCCGCTTGACCGGCTTCGGCAGCGCCCGGCCGTGGCGACCCAGCCAGTAGGCGAGGGCCTCGCCCGGCTCGTCCGCGCGCTGCAACGCCGAGTCCACGATGGACCGCGATCCGGGAATGCCGGCCGCCACCTGCGCGCGGGCGCCCTCGAGGGCGGCCACGACAGCCGCCGAACGCAGCATCGCGCCGGTGCGCAGCCACGGCACGAAGCGGGCGAACCAGTCGGGGTCGGCGACGGCGACGGTGGCGACCAGCTCACGGAACCGAGCATCCCGGTCGGCGGCGCCCTCGTAGAAGGTGTCCTCGCCGACCATGTTCGACACGCCGAGCAGGAACAGTTCCGTGCGCGGCCCGCGGGCGAAACCCGGGGCACCCTCGGCGGTGACGAGCTCGTGGTCGTCTTCGTGCCGGTTCTTGCGCAGCTTGAGGTTGAACTTGGCCATCACGTCCCCCATGTTTCGTACGAGAGACGCGGCCACACGCACACCCGAGACCAGAGTCGGCGACGGACCTGTCCGCCGCTCTGTCCGATTGAGCTACCCGCCCGAAGGCATGGGGGGACTCGAACCCCCACCCTGCGGATCCGTGAAGTAACCGTCGCCTGCGCACCGGGTGTGGTGTGGTCGCGCCTCCCGAGATCGGAGCCGGCAACGGATGCGCCCTTCGCAGGGGCGTTCGCCCCTCCAGATGTAAACCGTCACCTTCGCACCGGGAAGTGCGGACCCGACCGTAGCGGCGGCATCGGCGGCCGGGCAACGGAGTTTGCCGTTGCGCGATGATGGGTGGCAGGAACGGTCGCGCCGCGTACCCGAGACCAGAAGGTCGACGACGGAAAGGCCTATTGCTCTGCCGACTGAGCTACCAGCACAACGGCTGGAGGGGACTCGAACCCCCGACCCATAGATTAGAAGTATCCGTCGTCTGCGCACCGGGTACGCGGCGTGAGCACGTCCCGAGACCGACAACGGCGACGGGCACATTCGGGAAAGGAAGTATCCGTCACCTTCGCACCGGGACGTGCGGCAACAACGTACGGCGGCGACTCGGGAGCGGCAAGGGATTTCGCGTCCGTCAGGCGTTCACGCCGCTCACCCGAGACCAAGGTCGGACACGGCGTGTGCGGACTCGAACCGCAGAGCCCTCTGTGGACCCTCTGCCGGAAGTAACCGTATCCAGCGCACCGGGTGAGCGGCGTGAACGCGCCTCCCGAGGTCGAAGCGGCAACGGAAACCGGCCCTCGCGGGCCAAGGCGACCTGGGCCGCTGGTCGACACCGCGTATCGGCGGCGGCGGGATTCGAACCCGCGTCTCCCCGTGGGAAGCGGAAGTAGCCGTTGCCTGCGCACCGGGAGGTGCCCCACGACGGTAGCGACCCCCGTACACGTGAGCCAAGCGCATTTGTCGGGCCGCCTGAGCGACGGAAGGTCAGCGGCCGCCGCGCTTGTGCTTGGAACGGCTGGTGAACGCGGCACCGTCCCGCTTCGGGGCGGCCGACGACCGCCGCGGTGCACGCCGGGGAAGCCAGCGCGCGAACGGGATGCGGGACAGGGTCAGGGGGACCGCCACGACCAGGATCCCGATCCCGACGGCGCCCAGCCCTCCCTGTAGGCGGCCCCGGTGCCCGCTCAGCTGGCCGAAGTCGGTGACGAAGTCGCTCGGATCGCCCCGGTCGACCCAGATCGGCACCTCGTCGCCGGCGGACAGGCACACCTCGAAGCAGGCGACCTCCTGCGTGTACGTCCGGCCGGACAGTTCGTACCGGACGTGCATCGTGGTCGACGTGCCGCCACGCTTGGACACGCGGTCGTAGACGACAGCCCGCGTCGGCACACCCTGCGCCCGCAGGTCGGTCTTCCAGTCGTCGAGCGCGTACTGGGTGTGGAACGGCAGCCAGAGCAGCGCCCCGCCAGCAACCAGCAGCAGCACACAACCGGCGGTCACCCAGGCCGGGGACCGTTGCGGTGTGATCGCGGCGCGCACCCGGTCATCGTGCCGGCCGCACGCAACCCCGACCGCGAGCGGGGCGGCGCGGCCCGCGGGGTGGCCAGCGGCGTCTCGCCGTGCCGGTCGGCGACGGGTGGCGTGGATGGCGATGGTGGTGGCGGTGACCGGGTCGCGACCAGCGAAGGGGATGCTGTGCGTGTGAGCGCCGTCCGTTCCGTGGTCCTGGTGGGCTTGTTCTCCGCGAAGGACCGTGACTACCAGGCCCGCCTTGACGCCCTGGAGGCGCGGGTGACGGCGCTCGGAGGACAGGTCCTGGGCCGGTTCGCTCAGCGCAGAGGCGTCTCCGACGGCGGCGTCCGGCTGATGGCGACCCCACTGTCGCGACGTTTCCTCATCCGTCGGGGAAAGCTGGAGCAGATCGCTGCCGCCTGCTCGAGCATGGACATCGACGCCGTGGTGTTCATCAACGACCTGAACGACTATCAGCGCCGATGGCTGTCGACCCGGCTCGAGCGCCCCGTCCTCACCCAGGCCGACCTCGACCGGCCGGTGCGGAGCCTGGCAAGCCTGACCCGATCCCAGTCCCGTGCGCGCCAGAGATCCACCCACCGTCATTGCTAGCAGGTCGTCGAGATGCTGCCCTGACCGCGGGCTCCTCAGGCCCGCCGGGAGTGGTCTGCGGCGAGGCAGCGCCGACGCGGAGGCCAGCCAGGACGGCGACCGTCAGCGGAAGGACGCCGGCCCCCTCGTCGTCCTCCGCCGTTCCGCTTCGACGTCTGCCGGCCGAGCCGGCAATGGTCACCGTCGGCGTTCGGGCGAAGCGGCCCAGGCCGCAGCGACAGCGCAGAGCATCAGACAGACGAACAGGCAACTCAGCGCGCCGCAGAGCACGAGGCCGAGCGCTCCGAGACTTTCCACGGGCGTGATCGTATGCCCCCCGGGCCAGCAGTCCCGGTTAGCGTGTCCGGTGCGCGGTCAGCACGGGGCGCGAAGAACGAGGGAGTGGAGGCAGGACCCGGTGAGCGATGATCGCGTCATGCGACGTTCGGGAGCTGGGATGATCGGCCAGAGCCGACCGTCTGCTCTACCTCGGGTTGGGGCTCGGCGCGCTCCTGCTGGTTGCTGGCATCGGGGTGGTCGTCCGAAGGGCGATCATCCGCCGCAGACCGCCACCTCGGTAGCAGCCCCAGCAGGCTATGACGCAGCCAGTTTCGTCGAGGAAGGCCTCATCCCGGCAGCCGTTCGACGACCTCGGCGGTGGTGGCCACCTCGGCGAGTTGGCTCCACGTCTCCAGGCTGGCCCGATGAGCCTCGTCGGTCGCGGCCGTGCACGCGTCGGAGACGATCACGGGCCGGTATCCGTGGTTGACCGCCTCGAAGGCCGTTCCCGCCACGGACAGGTTGGTGGCGACGCCGGTGAACAGGACCGTCTCGACCTGCCTGCGCCGCAGCACCGTGTCGAGTTCGGTGCCGAAGAAGCCGGTGAGCCGCACGTGGGTGATGACGACGTCGCCCGCCTCCGGCGCGATCTCGTCGACGATGCGGGACTTCGGCGCGCCCTCCAGGAAGGCCTGCCGCTCGGGGATCATGGCGAAGGCTGGCGTGTTGGGGATGAGGCCGGGGTAGCCGGGCCGATGGGCGACGCGCGTGTAGACGACCAGCCCACCGCTGGCGCGTACCGCCCCGGCGACCTGAGCGGCGTACGAGGCGACGCGGTGTCGGGCGACCTGCTCGGCGAAGAAGGGACCGAACAGCCCGTCGGGACTGACGACCTCGTGCTGCCAGTGGACGCCGATCACCGCCGTGCGCGCCGGGTCGATCTCTCGCATCGATCCTCCCGTCACGGGGCGGAGAGTTGTTGCGGTGCCGGCTGGTAGCCCGGCCTGCCCGCGGCGGCCGGCCCCTTGCCGTAGGCGTCGAACCGCCCCCACCGGCCGGGGATGCCGTGCAACGCCAAGAAGTCGAGGTTAGCGGGAAGGACGGGCCTGACCACGAGGTCTTCGCCCACCGGCCTGAGCCCGAGCATCGTCCTCAGCAGGAGGAGGGTGGTTCCGGCGGACCACGCCTGGGGGCTGCAGGCGGTGGGATAGTTGACCGGGTACCTGGTGTCGGTGCGGCTGGATCCGGAGAAGGCCTCGGGCAGCCGGCCGTCGTAGAAGACGGCGGCGTCCAGGATGCCGGCGGCGATCCGCGCCGCCTCGTCGGCGTACCCGTACCGCCGCAGCCCCCAGGCGATGAAGGAGTTGTCGAACGGCCAGACGGTCCCCACGTGGTAGCCGATGGGGTTGTAGCGGGCCTGCCCCTCGGCCAGCGTGCGGACGCCCCAGCCGCTGAACAGGGCGGGCGACATCAGGTGCCGCGCCAGGGCCGCCGCCTTCGGTTTCTCGACGATGCCGCTCCACAGCAGGTGGCCGATGTTGGAGGAGAGGGCGTCCACCTGGCTGCCGTCGCCGTCGAGGGCGAGCGCCATGTACTCGCCGTCCGCCACCCAGAAGTCGCGGTTGAAGCGCTGCTTGAGGTCGGCGGCCTCCCGCTCCAGCCGGTCCGCGTACTGCGGGTCGTTCCAGACGGCGCGGGCGAGTCGCGCGGTGCGCATCTTCGCGTCGTACGCGTACCCCTGCAGTTCGCAGGTCGCGCGGGGGAAGCCCGGCAGCCGACCGTCGCGGTAACAGATGCTGTCCGGGGAGTCCTTCCAGCACTGGTTCTCCAGGCCGTTCCTGGTGTTCCGCCGCTCGTAGGAGATGTAGCCCATGCCGGTCAGGTCGGCGTAGTTGTTGATCCAGTCGATCGCCGCGCGCGCCTCGTGCTCGACCGAGCGCACCAGGTCGACGTCGCCGGTCCATCGCTCGTACTCGTCGAGCAGCACGAGGAACAGGGGAGTGGAGTCGGCGCTGCCGAAGTAGGGCGTGTGCGGGGTCTCCTCGAAGATGCTCATCTCGCCGTACCGCATCTCGTGCAGGATCCGGCCGGGCTCCTCCTCCCGGAAGTCGTCGACGCGGCTGCCCTGCCGGAGCGCGAGCACCCGGAGGGTGGTGGCGGCGAGTTCGGGTGTGAACGGCAACGCCTGGAGGCTGGTGAAGATGCTGTCCCGGCCGAACATGGCCATGAACCAGGGCAGGCCGGCGGCGGGAACCCGCTTGTCCTCGGCGAGGAAGGGACTGAAGCGCAGCGCGGCCAGGTCGATCAGGCTCCGCCGGTACGTGCCGCTCAGTGGCTCCCAGCCGGATTCCAGGCGCGGCGCGCGGTCCAGCCATTCCAGGAGGTCGCGTTCCTTGTCCCTGCCCTTGCCCGCCGCCCGCCCGGCAATCGTGAGACGCTCCAGCCCGCGGGGCATCGGAAGGTCCGGCAGGGCGCTGAGTCTGACGGTCCATCGGCTGTGGGGTTCGAGGTGGACCTGGAGCGTCAGGCCGTCGTCGTCCCACGCCGCCGGCGCCGACGCGGAGATGAACGTCTCCCGTCGGAACCGCTCCCGTTCGTAACCGAGGACGAGGCGCCCGTCTTCGACCCGCCGGTAGTGTCGGCCCTTCTTCCTCGCCGTCGCGTCCTTGACCTCGAAGAGGTCCGCGAAGTCGGCGTCCGCCTCGATCCTGAGGGTCACGTCGACCGGATCGTTGGCATAGTTGATGACGGTCAGGTCCTCGTGGAGGCCGGTGTCCAGGCTGTGCAGTCGACGCACCCCCACCGTGCTGTTGACGTAGACGTCCTGACGCCCCGGAACCTGGAAGAACCGGTTCTCGAAGTAGTGGATGTCGTCGATGGAAAGGGTGGTCAGTCGTTCCCCGTTGACCGTCAGCACCCACTTCGACAACAGCCGGGTGTCGTGGGCGAACAGGCCCATGGGAATGTCGGGTGACGGGATGATGTCGCCCGAGCGGTCACACACCATGAAGGTGGTGCCGTCCAGGATGCCCACCTCATTCTCGCTCATGGTCACCTCCTCGGCGTCCCGTCCCCGTAGACCTGGGCGGCGGCGGGAACAACCTCCGGAGAGTCGCGAAGAGTCGGGGGCTGCCCGCCACGGTCGCCTCGCCGCGCAGGACGGTGGTCAGGAAGTACGCCTCGCCGCTGGCGATCCGGTCGAAGACCGCCCCGTCCGCCTGGACGACCGCGTCCCCGCCGGTCGCCTGCTCCGAGACCGTGATGTCGCCCCGGTCGACGGAGACGAGCCAGTGATCGACCCGCCCGTCCCGGCTGATGTCGAAACGGACGCTGCCCTCGTCGATGGCCGTCAGGCGGCGGTCGTGTCCACGCCGTGCCAGGCTGCGGAAGAAAGTCTGGGTGGCATTCGCCATCGCGCCACCTCCTCAGGGCCACCTTTCCCGCGAATCGCGGCGTCCGCCTCACCCGGAAGAGGTGATTTCCGCGCCGCCGCCCGCTGCCGCCGCCCGCCGCTGCCGCCGCCCGGCGTCCTCGACGCCGCCGACCAGCGCCACGTCGCCCGCGTGTCGGCGCCCCGGCACGGCCGTCGGACACCGGCCCGGCCCGCGGGCAACGCCACTAGCCTGGGACTCGATGGATCCCATCCAGGCAACGCTGCTTCTCGCCGCCGGTGTCGCCACGGGCGCCTTCAACGCGGTCGCGGGGGGCGGCTCCCTGATCGCCTTCTCGGCACTGATCGGTGCGGGCATACCGCCGCTGACGGCCAAGCTGACCAGCACGGTCGCGGTGCTCCCGGGGAACGTGGCCAGCGTGGTGGGCGGATACCGGGATCTGCCACCCCGGCGGGACATCAGGCGGATCCTGCCCGCCGCCGTGCTCGGCGGGGTCGCCGGGTCGGCGCTGCTGCTGCTGACGCCCAGCCGCGTCTTCGACATGATCGTGCCGTTCCTGGTGCTCGCCGCCTCCGCCGTCCTCGGCCTTCAGGGCCGCCTGAACGAGCTGGTCAGGCGCTCCGCGCTGCGTGGCCGACAGAAACACCCGGCGACGCTGCAGGCGTTGGTAGCCCTGGGCGGGATCTACGGCGGCTACATCGGCGCGGGGTTCGGCATCGTGCTGGTCGCCAGCCTGGCTCTCCTGCAGCACGAGCCGCTCACCAGGACGGTCGCCCTGAAGAACCTGCTGTCGGCCGTCATCTCGTTCACGGCGGTGGTGCTCTTCGTCTTCTTCGGCACCGTCAACTGGGCGGGGGTGGCGATCATGGTTCCGGCGACCGTCGTCGGTGGCTACGTCGGGGCGCGGCTGCTCCGCAGGCTTCCCGGTGCCCCTCTCAAAGCCGTGATCGTCACGTTCGGGGCGGTCTTCGGCCTGGTCCTGCTGTGGCGCAACGTGCTGTAGACCGGGTCGGTCGACGGCCGGGGCGGGTCGTGCCGGCGAGGTGTCGCCGGACCGCCCGCGCGGCGGCGTCGTGTAGTGCGTCGCCGCGCTCCGGCACGGCCCGGCGGCGGGTTTCCGCCGGGGCACGGGGGACCCGCCGGGTAAGCCCGGCCCCGGTCATCCGAACGGATGACCGGGGCCGGGCCGTCGCCGGTCAGGTCAGCGGAACGTGGCGGGCCAGCGCGGCGCCGCCGGCCTCGAACGCGGCCAGCAGGCCGTCGGCCGTGCCGCCGGTGACCGGGACCAGCACGGTCACCGGGTCGCCGGGGCGCAGCTGCACGGACCGCTCACCGAGCGAACGGTCGCCGTCCCAGGCGTGCAGGTACGCGGTGCCCGCGCGGTCGGCGAGGACCGTCACCTGCACCCCGCCGGCCACCTGGCGCTGGCCGGTCAGCCGCAGCGCCCGCTCGGGGAGCCGGGCCACGGCGGCCGGCGCGACGCCGTCGACCGCGGACTGCGCGATGGTCTGCGGGCTGTGCACGCTGCGGGCGGCGGTGTCCGGGAACACCGGGGCGCTGGGCTGCCGCTGGGCCGGGGTGTACCCGGGCAGGGTCACCAGGCCGTACCGGTACGGGTCGGCACGGACGCCGGTGAAGGTGGACCAGCCCAGCCGGGACTGGGAGGTCAGGTCCTGGGTGTCCGAGTCGTAGACCAGCACGTTGAAGCCCATCCGGGCCGGGTCGACGGCGTCGGGCAGCACCGCGAACGGGATGCTCGCCTCGATGGTGTAGCCGGCGTACGGCGCGGTGACCTTGCTGACCACCGTCATTCCCGGCGCGGTCGTGGCGCCCGGGCCCTGCCGGTTGTCGGCGTCGCGCTGCCAGCACGGCGGGTCGCCGCCCGCGGGGTCGTCGGTGACCGGGAAGATGCCGGCCTTGAACACCGTCGAGGTGTCCGTCGAGTTCCCCTTCGGGTCGACGATGATCTCGACGCTGTCGGTACGCCGCTGCCGTTTGCAGTCCTGCGGCACCACCTTCTTGCCGAGCACGTCGTCGGTGACCTGGACGAACACCTTCAGCGCGTCCTCGGTCCAGGCGATGCGGCCCGCGGCCGAGGCGTCCTGCGGCGTGGTGGCCTGCCCCTCCCAGATCCGGGACAGGTCCAGCTCCTCGCCGGGGTACTCGCCCGGGGAGGCCACCCCGTCGACGGCGTGGTCGTGCCCGGCGTGCGGCACCTCGCTGGTGGGCACGATCTCCAGTGCGCCGGTCTCGACGGTGCTGCCGGCGGCGCTGGTGGTGGTGATGGTGATGCCGTAGTCGCCGCCGTCGCCGCCCTCGTTGGCGGTCGGCAGGTTGGCGTCGCTGTTGGTGACGGTGAAGGTGACCGCCCCGGTCGCGCCCGGCGCCAGCTCGGCGTAGCTCTTGGTCGCCGCGTCGGCGGTGAAGCCGGCCGGCAGGCCGAGGGTGACGGTGCCGCTCTGGGGGGCCTCGCCGTGGTTGCGCAGGTCGACCCGGACGGTCCGGCTCTTGCCGGAGCCGACGGTGAGGACCGGCTTGATCAGGGTGTCCAGCTGCGGGTAGCCGCTGTCGCCGGCCCAGGTGCGGAACAGACCGACCTCGGGCAGTGGCTCCAGGGTGCCGCGCACGTCGGCGACCACCCGGACCGCGCGGTCGGTGCGGCCGGCGCCCTGGCCGGTGGTCAGGCCCGCGCCGACGAGGTGCTGCTCGTTGGTGTCGGCGCCGGCGGGAACGGTCACGGTGAAGGCGACGGTCCGCTCCGTCCCGGCGGGGACGGCGCCATGCATTGCGCCGGAGCCGGTGGCGGTCCAGCCCTGCGGCAGCCGCAGCGAGACCCGCGGGGCGGTGAGCGCCCGGTTGTGCGGGGCGCGGACGTGCGCGGTGACCTCGACCGTCTCGCCGGGGGCGAGGTCGAACCGGTCGGCGGTCAGGTAGAGCTCGGTGCCCTGGGGAAGCCCGCCGGCCGTCGCCGGCAGCACCGAGCCGCGCAGGATGGCCTCCGGCGAGGTGTCCGTCGGGTCGTACGGGACGCGGCTGTCGACCAGGGTGTAGAAGTCGCAGCGGATCTTCGCGGGGTCGGTGGGGGCGGCGGCGGTGCCGGCCCAGCCCTGGGTGACGTAGTCCCGGCGGGCGTCGACCTCGACCTCGGCCCAGGTCCTGCCGTCGGCGCTCGGGGTGCCCTCCCAGACGCCGAACACCTGGTCGGTCGGGACGGTCGGCACGAAGCTGGACGCGCACTGCGCCCCGGTCGCCGAGCTGCCGGTCCCGCCGGTACGCAGGAACTTCGCCGCCCGGAACGGCTTCAGGCCCTCCTGGGTGAGCTGCTCGGGGAAGGCGGCCGGGTCGGCGGCGGCGTGGAACGCCTCGGCGGCGAACCGGGCGGCCTGCTGGTGGTTGCCGTGGTTGCCGGGCGTCGGCGACGGGTTCATCGTCATGACGATCTCGGGCCGGGTCTGCCGGATCACCCGGACGATCTGGGCCAGGGTGTCGTCGTGCCCCCAGATCTGCTCGGACAGCGGCGCGGAGGCGGTGTACCAGAAGTCGACGCGGTCGAGGTTGTACAGGTTCTCCACGCCGGCCCGGCCGATCGCGGTGCGCTCCTCGCGCTCGCGGATGATGCCCAGCGGCGGGCCCTCCTCGAGGCCGACGGCGTTGCCGCCGCCCTCGCCGCGGGTGATGGTCACGACGCCCGCCTTGGCGCCGTGCTTCTCCTTCCACTGGCCGAGGGTGGCGAGGCTGCCGGCCTCGTCGTCGGGGTGGGCGCTGACGAAGAGGACGTCCAGGTCGACGGTGTCGGTCGGCCGGGCGTCGGTGGGGGCGGCTAGGGCAGCGGCGGGCGCCCCGGACAGGGCCAGGGCGAGCGCCGTGGGTAGCAGGAACGACTTGAGTCGCATGCAGGTCCTTTCGCGACACGCGTGGTCCGCGCAGCGGCCACCGACGTCGGGCGCGCGGTGGCGCGGACGCGGGGTCGTGGTCGGACGGCGAGACGGCGGCGGTGGGGGGTGCGGGGTGCGGGGCGCGAGGGGCGCCACGGCACCGGGGGTACGCAGCGGCACGAAGATCCGTACACACTGGAAGGCCTTCGCCCGGTGACGCTAGGGACCGGTGCGGCGGCCCGTCAATGCTTTGCAAGGTCTTTCTTTATTTGCGAAAGAAACAAACGAGGGGTCAGGCGGTCTTCCACGCCTCGGTCGGCGGCGCGTGTGCTCGGCCCCGGCGGGATCCGCGAAGGGTGTTTCTGCTGCTCGTGAAGGTGGCCGCAAGGTAACGAGACGGTTTCGTTACTTGACTCGATAGTTCGTTCGCCGTAGGAAGGAAGTGTGACTGACGTGGTGACGCCACCGACGAGCCCGGTGAGCCGGGAGCGGTCGAAGGAGATCAAGCGGCTTTCCGTGATCTCCACCGCCCGCCAGGTGCGGGTGCTCTCCCGCGCCGAGCTGACCGAGCTCACCGGCCTGAGCCCCGCCACGCTCACCCCGCTCGTGCGGGAGCTGATCGCCGAGGGTTACCTCATCGAGCGTGGTCCCGGCGCGTCGCGCGCCGGCCGTCCCCGGGCGATGCTGGAGTTCAACCCCCGGGCCGAGCTGGTCGCCGCGGTCTCGTTGGAGCCGGGCCGGCTCAGCTGCGAGATCGCCGACAGTGACGGGACCGTGATCGCCCACCGTGCGGTGCGGCTCGCCGGCGACATCGTCGACACCATCTGCCGCTCGGTGCCCGAGCTGGTCGGCGACGGCCTGCCGGCGCTGCGCGGGGTGGCCGTCGCCGCGCCCGGCATCTCCACCGGCGGCGCCGTCCGCCTGGCCCCCTCGGTCGGCCTCGTGGAGGCGCGGCCGGTGGGGGAGTCGGTGCAACGCCGGCTCGGGGTGCCGGTGCTGGTGGACAACGACGTGAACCTGATGGCCGCCGGTGAGCACGCGGTCGGCGCCGGCAGCGACGTCGCCGACCTGCTGCTGCTGCACGTCGCCGACGGCATCGGCGCCGGCCTCGTGCTCGACGGGCAGGTCCGCCGGGGCGCCGGCGGGGCCGCCGGCGAGGTCGGCTTCCTGCCGCTGGACCCGGCCGACCGGGGCCACGACGGGATCGGCCCGTTCGAGGCCCGCTGGTCGGAGAACGCCATCGCCGAGCGGGTGGTGGCGCTGGCCCCCGGGCGGCGCCCGGACTCGCCCGTGGCCGCCCTGGTGGAGCTGGCCGCCACCGACGGGCGGGCCGCCGCGTACCTCGACGAGCTGCTCGCGGCCTGGTCCCGGCTGATCGTCTCCTGCGTCTGCGTCGTCGACCCCGGGCGGGTGCTGCTCAGCGGCGCCGCCGCCCAGCTCGACGACGCCGCCGTCGACCGGCTCCAGGCGCTCGTCAGCGCCGCCGCGCCGAGCGCCACCGACGTCCGCCGGGCGGTGCTCGGCGACCGGGCGGTGCTGCACGGCGCCGTCAGCTACGCCCTCTCCGCGGCCGCCGCGGGCCTGCCCACCCTGCTGCCGACCCCCTGACCTCACACCCCGAACAACGTAGTTCCCCTCACCCCTCGGAGGTACCCCATGAAACGTCGCCTTCTCCTCGCCGGCGCGCTCGCCACCGTGCTCGCCGCCGGCACCGCCTGTGGCGGCGGCGGTGACGACGCGGCCAGCGGCGGCAGCGCCGAGAAGCTGACCATCTACACCGCCCGCGACAAGAAGGTCTCCGACTACGTCGTGGACCAGTTCACCGCCAAGTACCCCGAGTACAAGGGCAAGGTCGAGATCCTCAACCTCGGCGCCCAGGAGATCCTGGAGCGGGTGCGGGCCGAGAAGGCCAACCCGCAGGCCGACGTCTGGTGGGGCGGCACCCAGCAGGGCCTCGCGGCCGGCGCGTCCGAGGACCTGCTGACCTCCTGGCAGCCGGCCTTCGCCAGCAAGATGGACGCCAAGTACAAGGACGCCGAGGGCCGCTGGTTCGGGGAGATCCTGCTGCCCGAGGTCATCATGTACAACAACAAGGCCCTCACCCCGGAGCAGGCCCCGAAGGACTGGGACGACCTGCTCAAGCCGGAGTGGAAGGACAAGATCATCATCCGGGACGTGGCCGCGTCCGGCACCATGCGGTCGATCTACGCCGCGATGATCGTGCGCCAGTCCGCGGACGGCAGCAACCCGCAGCCCGGCTACGACTGGCTCAAGAAGCTCGACGCCAACACCGGCGCGTACGCGGCCAACCCGACCGACCTCTACCTGAAGCTGTCCCGCCAGCAGGGCACGCTCAGCGCCTGGAACCTGCAGGACATCCTGCTGCAGGCCCACCAGTCGAACATGCCGTTCGGCTACGTCATGCCGGCCTCCGGCGCCCCGGTGCTGGTCGACGGCCTGGCCGCGGTCAAGGGCGGCAACAGCGAGGGCGCGCAGAAGTTCATCGAGTTCCTCTTCGACGACAAGCTCCGCGCCGACCTGGCCAAGGACTACTACCAGATCCCGGCCGTGGACATCGCCGAGAAGCCGGAGTGGCTGGCCCAGCTCCAGCTCAAGCCGCTGGACGTCGACTGGAACGTGATCGGCAAGAACGAGACCGAGTGGATCAACCACTGGAACAGCCAGATCAAGAACAAGGGCTGACCGCCCGGGCGCCGGGGGCGGGCCCGTCCCGTCCCCGGCGCCCCGCCGCCCGCCCCCGGGGCGCCGGCACGGTGTGAGAGGGGAGCGCCCTCTCCACCGGAGGCGTCAGGAAGGTGCCCTTCCCGTCTCCCGCCCCCCATCCCACGACCGACAGGTCCGGTACCGCACGAAGGAGAGGACCTCATGATCGATGTCACGCTGGAGTCGGTGAGCAAGCGCTTCGCGCGCGGCGGCGACACCGCGGCCGTGGACGACGTCGACATCACCATCGCCGCCGGGGAGTTCTTCACGCTGCTCGGCCCGAGCGGCTGCGGCAAGACCACGACCCTGCGCATGGTGGCCGGGTTCTACTTCCCCACCTCCGGCCGGATCCGGTTCGGCGCGGAGGACGTCACCCGCCGACCGCCGAACAAGCGCGACACCGGCATGGTGTTCCAGAACTACGCGCTCTTTCCGCACATGAGCGTGGCGCAGAACGTCGCGTACGGGCTCAAGATCCGCAAGGTCGGCCGGGCCGAGTCGCGGCGCCGGGTCGAGGAGGCGCTCGGGCAGGTGCACCTCGCCGGCTACGGCGACCGCCGCATCGACGAGCTCTCCGGCGGCCAGCAGCAGCGCGTCGCCCTCGCCCGGGCCCTGGTGATCCGGCCGCGCACCCTGCTGCTCGACGAGCCGCTGTCCAACCTCGACGCCAAGCTGCGCGAGGAGACGCGGGTGGAGATCCGCCGCATCCAGCGCGAGGCCGGCACCACCTCCATCTACGTCACCCACGACCAGGCCGAGGCGATGGCCATGTCGGACCGGATCGCGGTGATGCAGTCCGGCCGGGTGCAGCAGATCGGCGCCCCGCAGGAGATCTACCACCGCCCGGCGACCAGCTTCGTGGCTCGCTTCATCGGCCGCAGCAACGTGCTCTCCCTGCCGGTGGCCGGCGCCGCCGAGCAGGCCGTCACGGTGAAGCTGCCCGCCGGCGGCGAGATCGCCGTCCCCGCCCCGACCGGGCACGGCCTGCGCCAGGGCGACACCGCGCTGGTGTCGGTCCGCCCCGAGCACATCGGCCTCACCTCGGCCACCGACGCGGACGCGCTGCCCGGCCGGGTCACCGAGGTGGAGTTCACCGGGATGGCCACCAACCTCGTGGTCGACGTGGCCGGCGAGTCGGTGCAGGTCGCCGCGATCGACGTGCCGGACGGGATCGCCGCCGGCGACCAGATCGGGCTGCGGCTGAACCGCGAGCGGATGTGGGTGGTGCGCCCGTGAGCACCATTCCCGCCACCCCCAGCCCGGCCACCGTCGCCCCGGTCACCCAGGAGCCGACGCCGCCGCGCGCGCCGCGCCGCCGGCTCGCCGACCGGTTCGCCGGCGGCACCGGCTCCCGCTGGTTCCCGTACGTCCTGGTCTTCCCGCTCGCGCTGATCCTCTTCGGGTACGTGGTGCAGCCGATGTTCGCCACCTTCGCCGAGAGTGTCGGCGTGGACGGGGTGGAGAACTACGGCGCCTTCCTCAGCGGCGACGGGGTGGCCCGCTCGTCCCTGGTCACCTCGCTGATCATCTCCGCGGCCAGCGTGCTGCTCTGCGGCATCGTCGGCGTGGCGATGGCCTTCCTGCTCAAGCGGTTCTCGTTTCCCGGCCGCCGGCTGATCGAGGCGATCATCCTGGTGCCGGCGGCCCTGCCGCCGCTGATCGGGGCGATCTCGTTCCAGCTGCTCTACAGCGAGACGGGCATCCTCCCGCGCGGGCTCCAGCAGCTCTTCGGCACCGAGAACCCGGTGCTGCCGTTCAGCGGCATCGCCGGGGTGCTGGTGGTGCACACCTTCACCATGTATCCGTACTTCTACCTGTCCGCCTCCGCCGCGCTCGGCGGGATGGACCCCTCGGTGGAGGAGGCCGCGTACAACCTGGGGGCCGGCCGGGTCCGGGTGTGGCGTACGGTGCTGCTGCCGATGCTCACCCCGGCGCTGGTCTCCGCCTCGCTGCTGGTCTTCATGACCTCGCTGGCCTCGTACACCGCCCCGCTGCTGTTCGGGGTGGACCAGACCATGACCATGCAGATCTACATCAACCGCACCAACGGCGACCTGCCGATGGCCTCCACGTACGCCTCGGTGCTCGGCGTGGTGTCGGTGCTGTTCCTGCTCGGCATGCGCTGGTACGAGGGGCGGCGCAGCTACCGTTCCCAGTCGAAGGGGGTCGCCGCGCACCGGCGGGAGATCACCAACCCGTTCGGCAAGTGGCTGGCCCTGGTCACGTCGATCCTGGCCACCGCCGTGCTGCTCGCCCCCGTGGCGACCATCGCCCTGGTGGCGTTCTCCGCCGACGGCTCCTGGACCACCGAGGTGATCCCGGCGGCCTACACCACGCAGAACTTCGTCACCATCTTCTCCGACCCCGAGGCGTTCCAGCCGATCCTCAACTCGCTGCAGATGAGCCTGATCGCGACCGTCGGCTGTGTCGTGGTCGGCGTGCTCATCGCGTACGCGGTGCGGCGGCTGGACTTCCGCGGCCGGGGCCTGCTGGACGTGGCGGTCATGCTGGCCTGGGCGCTGCCCGGCACGGTGGTGGCGATCAACCTGATCTCGGCGTTCAGCACCGGCAACGCGTTCAGCTTCGGGCAGGTGCTGATCGGCACCTTCTGGATCATGCCGCTGGCGTACTTCGTGCGGTTCCTGCCACTGGTGTTCCGGTCCAGCTCGGCCACCCTGGCGCAGATCGACCCGTCGCTGGAGGAGGCCGCGCGCAACCTGGGCGCGTCCTGGTGGCGGGCGTTCGGCACGGTCACCCTGCGGCTGATGCTGCCCGGCGTGGTGGCCGGCGCGCTGCTCGCCTTCGTGCACGGCGTCGGCGAGTTC
Source organism: Micromonospora sp. NPDC047620 (assembly GCF_043205005.1). Taxonomy (NCBI): domain Bacteria; kingdom Bacillati; phylum Actinomycetota; class Actinomycetes; order Micromonosporales; family Micromonosporaceae; genus Micromonospora; species Micromonospora sp. NPDC047620. The sequence goes on from NZ_JBIDDG010000008.1 coordinate 89,203, forward strand.
GTCGCCTCGGTGCTCATCTACACCTCCGACACCGCGCCGATCTCCGTGGAGATCAACAACCGGATGTACTCGTTCGAGGTCGGCACCGCCGCCGCGTACGGCATGCTCCAGGTGGTCCTGATCTTCGTGGTGATGGTGGTCTCCGGCCGGCTGGAAGGCGGCCGGCGCTCCAGCCGGGAGGCGGCGCGGTGGACGGCGTGAGCGCGGCCTGGCCGGCGGGCGGCGGGCTGCTCCCCGCCGCCCGGATCCCCGGCGGGGAACTGGCGGCGGTGGCCGACGCGGCGGACTTCGCGGTGCTTCCGGTCGGCGCCGTCGAGTGGCACGGCCCGCACCTGCCGCTCGGCACCGACCTGATCCTCGCCCAGGGCTTCGCCGCCGAGAGCGCGGTCCCCGGAGACGACGCGGTGCCGTCCGGCGGCGGCACCCCGGGCGGCACCGCGACCCCGGCCGGCGCACCCGGCACCACGGCGGGTCCGCGCGGGGTGCTCTTCCCCGCCGTGCCGTACGCCGCGTGCCCCGGCCAGACCCGGCCGTGGCCCGGCACCGTGGCGATCCGGCCGGAGATCGCGGTCGGCTACCTGGCCGACGTGATCGAGGGCATCGTGGCGGCCGGGTTCCCCCGGCTGCTGATCGTCAACGGGCACGACGCCAACATGTCCACCGTCCGGGCCGCCATGGAGTGGGTCTCCGGGCGGCGCACGGCCAGCCTGCTGCTGGTCAACTGGTTCCAGCTCGTGACCCCGGCCGAGACCGCCGAGCTGTACGGGCCGCTGCCGGCGCGCGGCCACGGCGGGGCGTACGAGACCGACGGCGTGCTCGGCTTCGACCCCGGCGCGGTGCGCCTCGACGCGGTCGCCGACCTGCCGCCGAGGCCGAAGCTGCCGGTGGCCCACCCGTACGTGCTGGTGGAGTCCCGCCCCGACCCGTGGCAGGGCTGGTCGGGGCACGTCTCGCTGGCGGGCGAGGAGACCGGCCGGCGGGTCCGGGAGCTGGCCGCGATGCGGCTGCGGGAGGTCGTCGCCGCCTGGGTGGCCGCGCCGCTACCCGCCCCGCCCACCGACGCCCCGCTGCCCGCCGACACCCCGGTCGGCGCCGCCCCGCCGCCCCCGGACGTTCCGCCCGCCGGCACCCCGCCGGCCGGCGGGCCCGAGCCAGAGGAGGCACCGTGACTGTCGACCGCGGACTCGACGTCGTCGACTTCCACCTGCACTTCCGCATCGGCGCCGACGAGACGATCCGGGCGTGCGAGCACGCCGCCGGCATGCACCCCGGCGGCGAGCACGAGCGTGCCGTCCGCGCCGCCGGCTCCGCCCCGTACGCGGCGCAGTGGCGGCAGGCGTGGGGCTTCCCCGACCCCGAGCCCCCCGCGCCGCGGTGGGAGGACGAGGCGGACCGGTGGGCGCAGGAGTTGCGCGCGGTCGACATCCGCCGGGCCGTCTTCGTCACCGGCGGCGGCAACGACACCGTGGCCGACGTGGTGGACCGCCACCCCGACCTGCTGCTCGGCTTCGCCCACCACGACCCGTACGGCCCGGATGCCGCCGCCGAGCTGGAACGCGCGGTGGTCGAACGTGGCCTGCGCGGGCTGAAGCTCTTCGCCCCGCTGCTGCGCGGCCCGCTCGACGACGAGGCCCTCGACCCGCTCTGGGGCACCGCCCAGCGCCTCGGCGTGCCGGTGCTGATCCACATCGGCCACTACGGCAGCGCCGGCGGCCTCTCCCACGGCCGGTACGGCGGCCCCGACGAGCTGGCCCGGATGGCCCGCCGCTTCCCCGAGCTGGCCGTGGTGGTGCCGCACTTCGGCGTCCAGCACGTGCAGGACCTGCTCTTCGCCGCCTGGGGCTGCCCCAACATCCACGTCGACACCTCCGGGTCGAACCAGTGGGTGCGCTGGATGCCGTACAAGCTGACGCTGGACGAGCTGTTCCGGCGCTGCTACGAGACCATCGGCCCGCACCGGATCGTGTTCGGCAGCGACTCGTCGTGGTTCCCGCGCGGCTACGTCACCCGCTACCTCGACGACCAGCTGCGGATCTGCCGCGAGCTGGGCCTGCCCGACGACCACCTGCGCGCGATCTTCGCCGGGAACGCCGAGCGTCTGCTCGGCCTCGACCACTGACCGGCTGACGACCGGGCGCGGCGGGTGACCGGCGCGCCCGGCACGGAAGGAAGTAGAGAACCGTCATGAACACACCCGCGCTGACCACCTACCAGCGGCACCACCTCCGGCCGACGTACGACCACCACGTCGGGTACCTCTTCCCGGCCATGGTGCGGGCCAGCCAGGCGCACGTGGTGATGCTGACCGAGCAGGGGCTCATCCCCGCCGAGCGGGGCGCCCGGCTGCTGCGCGGGCTGGCCGAACTGCGCGCCGACACCGCCCCGGCGCCGGAGTTCGACGGCACTTTCGAGGACACCTACTACCTGATGGAGAAGCGGCTGGCGCAGGCGTGCGGCATCCCCACGTCCGAGCTGGACGTGCAGATGGCCCGCAGCCGCAACGACCTCGACGCCGGGGTGTTCCGGATGCTGCTGCGCGACCAGCTGCTCGGGGTCCTCGACCGGGTCCTGGCCGCCGCCGCGACCGCCCTGGACTCGGCGCACCGGTACGCCGACGTGGTCATCACCGGCTACACCCACCGCCGGCCGGCCCAGCCCACCACCATCGGGCACGCCCTCGCCGGCTACGCCGAGGCCCTCGCCGGCGAGGCCGTCGCGTACGCCGACCTGATCGAAACCCTCAACACCTCGCCGCTGGGCTCCTGCGCGTTCGCCGGCACCGACCTGGACATCGCCCCGGCCCGCGTGGCCGAGCTGCTCGGCTTCGGCGGCCTGGTCACCAACTCCTACGAGGCGGTGGCCGGCGCCGACCACCTCGTCCGGGTCGGCACCCTCAACGCCCAGGCCCTCGCGACCGGCGCCCGGCTGGCCCGCACCCTGATGGACTGGCTGAGCTGGCGCTGGGTGACCACCCCCGGCGACTTCACCCAGGGCAGCAGCATCATGCCGCAGAAGCGCAACCCGGTGGTGCTGGAACACCTCGTCTCGATGGCCGGCGCCACCGCCGCCGACGCCGCCTCGGTGCTCAACAACGTCGGCGCGGCCTGGTGGGAGGACTCCAACAACGCCACCACCGACGTGCAGGTGCGGCTCTGGGAAAGCAACGACCGCACCGACCGGTTCTTCGCCCTGCTCGGCGGCTTCCTCGCCGAGATCGAGCCGCTCGAGCCGCCGTCGCGGGAGGAGATCGTCGCCTCCGGCGCCACCACCACCGCCGCGGCGGACGCGCTGACCCGGCACGGGGTGCCGTTCCGGGCCGCCCATTCCGTGGTCGGCCGGCTGGTGCGCGGCGGTGCCCCGGACACCTGGACCGCGCAGACCGTCCGCGCGGCGGCCGAGGGGATCGCCGACGGGCTGGCCGACGCCGCCGTCGCCGACCTGATCGCCGCCGCCGTACGCCCCGAGCTGGTGCTCGACCGTGCCCAGGTCGACGGCCCCGGGGCGGACGCCGTCCGGGCCCAGGTGGCGGTGCTGCGCGGCACCTTCGACACCGTCGCCGGCCGGCTGGCCGCCGTCCGGGACCGCCTGGCCGCCGCCGACAAGGCGTTGGACGCGGTCGCCGCCGAGCGGGCGGGCCGATGAGCGCCGGCGCGGGGGTCGTGGACACGGGGACGGGACGGTGAGCGTGCGGTTGGCCGGTCGGGCCGCCGAGGCCGCCGAGGCGGCCGGCGACGCGGGCGTGCTGCTCGGCATCGACTTCGGCGGCACCAAGATGGCGGTCGGGGTGGCCGACGGGCAGGGGCGGCTGCTGGCCCGCGAGCGGGTCCCGACGTACGCCGAGCGGGGCGCCCCGCAGGCCCTGGACCGGGCGCTGGAGTTGGCCGCGAAGCTGGTGGGGGAGGTCGGCTCGCCGGTCGTCGCGGCCGGCATCGCCTCGCCCGGCGTGGTGCGGCCGGACGGGATCGACCTGGCCCCGAACGTGCCCGGCTGGGACCGGCTGCGGCTCGCCGACGCGGTCCGGGACCGGTTGGCGGTGCCGGCGGTGGCGGTCGACAACGACCTGAACGCCGCCGCCCTGGCCGAGCTGCGGATCGGCGCGCTGCGCGACGCCGACCCCGGCCTGGTGGTCGGCCTCGGCACGGGCGTCGCGGCGGCGGCCACGGTCCGCGGGGCGGTGCTGGCCGGTCACCACGGGGCGGCCGGCGAGATCGGCTACGCAGTGGCCGGCGGCCCGTGGCCGGGCACCATGCTGGAGCTGGACTTCTCCGGCCGGGCGCTGGACGGGCTCGCGGACTCGCTCGGGCTGCCGGGCGGCGCGCCCGCGCTGGCCGCCGCCGCCGAGCGCCCCGGCCCGGCCCGGGACGCGCTGACCGCCCGGGTGGACGAGCTGGCCCGACACCTGGTCACCTGCTGCCTGCTGCTCGACCCGCAGCGGGTGGTGCTGGTCGGCGGGGTGGCCGGCAACGGACTGATCCGGGGTCTGCTGGGGGAGCGGCTCGCCGCGGTCCTGCCGTACCCGCCGGAGGTGGTCCTGTCCCGGTTCGCCGACGACGCCGCGCTGCTCGGCGCGGTCATCCTCGCCCGCGAGGCGGTCCCGACACCCCGGTGACATCCGGCGCTGACCGGCGGCCGGCTCCCGCACCGGGGGCCGGCCGCCCCGTCGTTTGTCGGTGCCTGCCGATAGGGTCCCGGCCGTGACACACGCCGACTGGTCAGACGTACGCGGGCGGCTCGCCCGGCTGGCCGCCCACCCCGACGGTGACACGGTCTTCGGCGCCCACGCGCACCGGTGGACGCTGGAGCCGCCGCTGCGCGCCGAGGAGATGGCCGAGCTGGAGGGGCAACTGCGGGTCGAGCTGCCCGAGGAGTACCGCTCGTTCCTGCTCACCGCCGGCCGGGGCGGCGCCGGGCCGACCTACGGGCTGTTCCCGCTGCGCAGGGTGGACGGCCGCTGGGCGTGGGAGGGCGACGGAGCCGACCTCACCGATCGGGAGACGCTGCACCAGCCGTTTCCGCACACCGAGCCCTTCAACCCGGCCGACGGGCTGCCCGAGCCTCCCGACGAGGAGGACTACGACACCGTCGAGGCGTTCAACGAGGCCGAGGACGCCTACTGGGAACGGCACGACAGGCTGGTCTACGCCCCCGAGCACTCGATCGGGCTGCTCTACCTGTGCCACCTCGGCTGCGCGCTGCGCGAGGCGCTCGTGGTCAGCGGCCCGGCGCGCGGCCAGATGTGGGCCGACGACACCGCCGAGGGAAGCGGATTCCGGCCGCTGCGTGACGCCGACGGCACGCCGCTGGGCTTCGACCGCTGGTACCGGCGCTGGCTCGACGAGGCCGACGCCGCCGTCGCCTGACCGGCCGCGCGGGCCGGCGTCCGCACCTGGCAGCGCAGCCGAACCGACGGCCGGCGAGGGCGGCAGAAGTGTCGGTGGGCGCGGTTACGGTGCGGGCATGACCGCCCCCGGAGACGTGCCGTCGGAATTCCTCGACCGGCTGCGGCCGATCTGTCGCGAGCTGCCGGAGAGCTACGAGGAGCCGGCCTGGGTGGGGGTGCGCTGGCGGATCCGCAAGCGCACCTTCGCCCACGTGCTCACCGTCGACCCCGACCACCAGATGGCGTACGCCCGGGCCGCCGCGACCGACGAGCCAACCTGCGTGCTGACGTTCCGCTCGCCCCTCGACGAGGTCCACGCGCTGGTGGCCGGCGGTCACCCGTTCTTCAAGCCGGACTGGGGCGCCGACGTGCTGGGCATGGTGCTCGACGACGGCGTCGACTGGGCCGAGGTCGGCGAGTTGCTCACCGAGAGCTACTGCCTGCTCGCCCCGAAGAAGCTGGCCGCCCGGATCACCGGGCCGGCCTGAGTCCCGGCAGCACGCCGGTCACGACGACCGCCGCACCCGGCAGGCGGGTGCGGCGGCGAAGACGTTCGGCACCGACCGGGCGTGTACGTCCGGCTCGGCCCGAGGTTGGCGCCCTACGCGGCCGACGCGGCCGGCCGGGGGCGTCGCGCCGACCCGGCTGTGGCCGGCCGGTCGGTACGGTCCGGTTGCCTCGGGACGCCGGGCGACGACGGCTGCGTGGCGGAGTCGGCCCGGGCCACGCGCAGCGCGTGCTGGGCGTTGTTCCAGGCCGGGCAGGGCCACGCCTGGCCCGCGCAGAGCAGGTTGCGGCAGCCGCCGTTCCCGTCCGGTTCGTGGGCGTCGGCCACGTCCAAGGCGAGCTTCCACAGCAGTGGGTCGGTCACCTCGTCAGGACGGTCGGCCTGGCGGTCGGACCGGTCGATGCTGGTGTCGGACACGAGTGATCCCCCCTCGGGCGCAGGTGCGACTTCCACCTTCTCCATTTTCCGTGCCGGTGAAACCTCTACCCCCGGCACAGCGTGGCAGGTGTCGGGCGGGCGCCCGGGGAGGCTCGCGCGGTCAGTTCAGGTCGAGTTGCACGGTGACAATCTTTCCGGCCGGCATCGGTAGCCGGACCATGCCGTCACCGTCGGTAGTCGGCGGGTTGCCGGGCCGGCCGAGGACGTCTGCGCGCCACGCCCTCCGACGCCACGGGTGCCGATGAATGCGGGTCGTGGTGGTCGGTGTCTGCGCGGTCACCCGCGCCTCGGTACGGCCGTCGCGGTCCCGGACGCTGGTCAAACACTACACCGTGCCCGTCCGCCGCCAACCCCCTGGTCAGGGCCGGCGGCACCACGTCGGCGCGGCGTCGCAGCAGGGTTACCGCCAGCTCCGACCGGCGTCCGTTGACGTGTTCGGTCGTCGTCAGCGGCGGAAGCGTCGGCACGCATCCATGTTGGCCCACCGCCGCACCGACGACATGATCAGACGACACGCTTGGCGAGCCCGCCCATCTTCACCGAGGTGAACACCGCGGCGGCCAGGGCGACGTCGGAGAGCAGCATGAGGCCGATGGCGTAGGAGCCCTGCGCGCCGTACACCCAGCCCATCACCAGCGGCGGGACGAACCCGCCGAGCCCGCCGGCGGCGCCGACCAGCCCGGTTACCGCGCCGACCTGGTCGGCGGGGGCGACCCTGCCGACGAGCGCGAACACGGCACCGCTGGCCGCGCCGAGCAGCAACGCCATCCCGAGCAGTGCGACGGTCGCGACGGGCATCAGGGCGGGCTCGAAGGCCTGCACCACCGCGAAGGCGGCCACTCCGCCGAAGCACCACACCAGCACCGGCACCGGGTGCAGCCGGTCGGAGAGCCAGCCACCGATCGGCCGGGCGAGGACGGCGAGGACCACGAACCCCGCCGTGCGCAACGCGCCGTCCTCGGCGCTCAGGCCATAGGTGGTGCGCAGGTAGGCGGGCAGGTACACGCTGAAGGCCACGAACCCGCCGAAGCCGACCGCGTACAGGAAGCACAACTGCCAGGTGACGGTGAGCCGGCCCACCGCGGCGAGCCGCCGCCAGGCCGAACCGGTCGGCCGTGCCCGGTCCGGGGCGTCCCGCAGCAGCAGGAACGACAGGACCGCGTACGCGGTGAGGATCGCGGCCACGAGCAGGAACGGAGCGCGGGCGCCGTAGGTGTCGGCGAGCCGGACGGTGGTGAAGTTGGCGATGGCGGTACCGCCCATGCCGATGCCGAACACGCCGATCGCGAAGCCGCGCCGCGCGGGCGGGTACCAACCGGAGACCAGCGGAACGCCGACGGCGAACGCGGTCCCGCCGATGCCGAGGAAGAAGCCGGTCACGATCAGCGCCGGGTAGGACGAGACCACGCTCAGGGTCAGCACCGGCACGATCGTGGCGAGCGTGACCAGCGGGAAGACCACCCGGGCGCCGTACCGGTCGGTGAGGGCACCGACCGGGATGCGGCCCAGCGACCCGACCACCACCGGTACGGCCACCAGCAGGGACTGTGCGGTGAAGCTGAGGTCGAGGCGTTCCTTGATGCCTGGGCTGAGGGGACCCAGCAGCGCCCACCCCCAGAAGTTGACCAGGAAGCCGAGAGTGGCCAGGGCGAGCTGGGTCGTGGCGCCGGATCTGCCCCGGGCCGACGTGCCGGGGGCGCTGCGGGAGGCCGCCGCGGCCGTCGGGGTGCTGTCCTTCGGCTGTCCGTCACGGGCGATGGTCATCGCTGCCCTCCGTCGGATCGTCGTGCTGCCGGTGTGCGTCGGTCGCAGGGAGTCGCGGATCCCGCCCTGCCGTTACGAGCCTTGCCCCGCCGACGGGGCCCTGGTAGGGCCGGAAGTCGCCCATCGGCTGGGATACCGCGGGCACCGGGGGAGCGCCCGCCGTCGGTGAGCCGCCGCGCCACGGGAACTGCTGTCGTTCAGGACCCGTGCGGCGTTCAACGACCGGAGTGACTGCGGTCGCCACGCGGGCGGGGCAGCCGCGGTGGGCCCTCCCAACCGGGCCGGCTCGGCCGCAGCCCGGGCCGGTCGTCGCGACTGCGGTACACGACGTACGGGCGGGTGGCGTAGCCGACCGGAGCGCTGAACGCGTGCACCAGGCGGGTGAAGGGCCAGAACGCGAAGAGGGCGAACGCTGCCAGGACGTGGATCTGGAAGGCCACCGGCACGCCGGCCATGACCTCCGGGTCGGGGCTGAGGTAGAACAGGGACCGGAACCACGGGGAGATGGTCTCCCGGTAGTCGTAGCCGGGTCCCGACACGTTGGCGCGGACGGTCGCCCACAGGCCGAGCACGATCACGCCGGCGAGCACCACGTACATCGCCTTGTCGTTGCGGGTGGTGGCGGCGAAGACCGGGCCGGTGAGTCGTCGGCGGGCGATGAGGATGCCCAGCCCGACAAGGGTGCAGAAGCCGGCCACCGTGCCGACGAACACGGCCGTCAGGTGGTAGGTGTGCTCGGTGATCCCCACCGCCTCGGTCCAGGACTTGGGCACCAGCAGGCCACCGACGTGCCCGATCAGGACCATCAGGACGCCGAAGTGAAACATCGGGCTGCCCCACCGCAGGATCGTGCTCTCGTAGAGCTGCGACGAGCGGGTCGTCCAGCCGAACTTGTCGTACCGGTGGCGCCAGACCAGCCCACCGACCAGCACCGCCAGGGACAGGTACGGGTACACGACCCACAGCAGCGTGTTCATCGGCGACCCCTTCCGTTCGCGACTGTGGTGCTGCGCTGCGCTGCGTTCCTCGCGCTCACCGGCGACCCTCCGTCGTGTCGACCAGACCGAACGGTTCCAGGCCGACCTGTTCCACCGGCGGGCCGCTGCGGGCCAGCCGGGCCGCCGCGGCGAGGTCCGCCGGCCCGGCAGGCGGCAGCATCTCCCGGACGGCGACCACCGCGTGCCGGTAGGCCGACTGCTCCCGCCCCAGCGCCTCCACCAGCAGGTCCAGACCGACCCGGTTGTCCCGCAGCAGCCGCCACCCGCCGTCGTCCACGGCGGCCAGGTCGAGCACCGCGGGCAGGAAGTCGGGCAGCTCGCCGCCGACCACCGCCAGACCCGCCCTCCGGTACGCGCCGAAGAAGCCGACCAGGGCCTCGCCGCGCTTCCGGGTGTCGCCGCAGGTGTAGTACGTCAGGTGCAGGCAGCAGCGGCGCCGGAAGTCGAACAGCTCCACGTACGCCGCCCGCAGCCGGCCCGGCTCGGTGTGCTCGCGGTGGCCGACCACCTCGCCCAGCGGCCCGGCGACCGCCGCCGGCAGCTCGTCGAGGGCGGCGCGCAGCACCGGCAGCGCCGCCATGACCTCGTCGTCGGGGTAGCGCAGCAGCAGCGAGGCGGCCCGGGCCGCCACCGCCCGCCAGGTGGGCCCGCTCATCGGGCGTCGTCCTCTCCACGGTCGCGGGGGCGGGGCGGGAAGAGCCCCTTCGGGGTGCCCTTGCCGTCCCAGTTGAGGAGGTTGACCCGGCGCGGCTCGTCGCCCGGGTCGGTGAAGCTGTCGGCGGTTTGCCGGTCCCGCAGCATGTGGAAGGTCTCCACCTGCACCGGCACGGTGGTGCCGGAGGACTCGCCGAACGGTCCCTGCCCGTACGGGCCGCCGCCGCCCATGCCCGGGCCGCCCTCGTAGTCGAGGCTGCATTCGGTGGCGACCTTCTCCAGCTGGTGCGCGTCCTCGGCGTGCGCCGCCGGGATGACGTAGCGCTGCTCGTACTTGGCGATCGCCAGCAGCCGGTACATCTCGTCCATCTGGTCACCGGTCATCCCGACCGCGGCGGCGATCGACTCGTCCGGGGCCTCGCCGAGGTTGATCCGGCGCTGGTACGCGCGCATCGCCGCGAGCCGGTTGAGTACGCCGCGCACCGGGCCCGGGTCACCGGCGCTGAACAGTTCGGCGAGGTACTCCACCGGGATGCGCAGCGCGTCGATGGCGCCGAAGAGGTTACCCGCGGCCTCGCCGTCGTGGCCGGTCTCGCGCAGCACGTCGACCACCGGCGACAGCGGGGGGATGTACCAGACCATCGGCATGGTCCGGTACTCCGGGTGCAGCGGCAGCGCCACCTCGTACTTCATGATCAGATCCCAGACCGGAGAGCGCTGGGCCGCCTCGATCCAGTCGTCGGGGATGCCGGCCGTCCGGGCGGCCTCGACCACGGCCGGGTCGTGCGGGTCGAGGAAGACCGAGCGCTGGGCCTCGTACAGGTCGCCCTCGTCCCGGACGGCCGCCGCCTCGGCGACCCGGTCGACGTCGTAGAGCATCAGACCGAGGTAGCGCAGCCGGCCGACGCACGTCTCGGAGCAGATGGTCGGCTGGCCGATCTCGATGCGCGGGAAGCAGAAGGTGCACTTCTCGGCCTTGCCGGTCCGGTGGTTGAAGTAGACCTTCTTGTACGGGCAGCCGGTCACGCACATCCGCCACCCGCGGCACCGGTCCTGGTCGACCAGGACGATGCCGTCCTCGGCCCGCTTGTAGATCGCCCCGGAGGGGCAGGATGCCGCGCAGGACGGGTTGAGGCAGTGCTCGCAGATGCGGGGCAGGAAGAACATGAACGTCTTCTCGAACTCCTGCTTCACCTGGTCGGAGATCTTGGCCAGCACCGGGTCGCCGGCGGCGATCTCGTTGCCGCCGGCGAGCGAGTCGTCCCAGTTGGCGCTCCAGGTGATCTTCGTGTCCTGGCCGGTCAGCAGGGACTTCGGCCGGGCGACGGGAGTGTCCTCGCCCGCCGGCGCGGTGAGCAGGTGCTCGTAGTCGTACGTCCACGGCTCGTAGTAGTCCTGCATGGACGGCAACTTCGGGTTGGCGAAGATGCTGAACATCTTCTTCACCCGGCCGCCCGAACGCGGCTTGAGGCGGCCGGTGCGGGTGCGGACCCAGCCGCCCTGCCACCGCTGCTGGTCCTCGTACGTGCGCGGATAGCCCTGGCCGGGCCGGGTCTCCACGTTGTTGAACCAGACGTACTCCACGCCGGACCGGTTGGTCCACGCCTGCTTGCACGTCACGGAGCAGGTGTGGCAGCCGATGCACTTGTCGAGGTTCATCACCATCGCCATCTGGGCCATCACACGCATCAGTACTGCACCTCCTGCGAGCGGCGGCGGATCACGGTGACCTCGTCACGCTGGTTGCCGGTGGGACCGAGGTAGTTGAACGCGAACGACAGCTGCGCGTACCCGCCGATCAGGTGGGTGGGCTTGACCAGCAGCCGGGTCAGCGAGTTGTGGATACCGCCGCGCCGGCCGTTGACCTCGGCCTTCGGCACGTCGATCACCCGCTCCTGGGCGTGGTACATGTAGACCGTCCCCTCGGGCATCTTGTGGCTGACCACGGCCCGGCAGACCACCACGCCGTTGCGGTTGACCGCCTCGATCCACTCGTTGTCGCGTACGCCGATCTTCGCGGCGTCGGCCTCGCTCATCCACATCGTCGGCCCGCCCCGCGAGAGCGTCAGCATGATCAGGTTGTCCTGGTACTCGGAGTGGATCGACCATTTCGAGTGCGGCGTGAGATACCGGACGGTGATCTCCAGTTCGCCGTTGCGGCCCAGTCTCGGCTCGCCGAAGAGCTTGTGCATGTCCAGCGGCGGCCGGAAGATCGGCAGCGCCTCGCCGGCCTCGTGCATCCAGTCGTGGTCGAGGAAGAAGTGCTGCCGCCCGGTGAGGGTGTGCCAGGGCTTGAGCCGCTCGGTGTTGATCGTGAACGGCGAGTATCGGCGGCCGCCGTGCTCGCTGCCCGACCACTCCGGGCTCGTGATCACCGGCACCGGGCGGGACTGGGTGTCGGCGAAGGTGATCTGCTTGCCCTCGTGTTCGGCGGCCAGGTCGGCCAAGCGTACGCCGGTGCGCTTCTCCACGTCCCGGAAGCCGGCGGTGGCGACCCGGCCGTTGGTGGTGCCGGAGAGGGCGAGGATCGCCTCGCAGGCGTGCACGTCCGTTGCCAGCGACGGCCGTCCGTCGGCCGCGCCGCCGCGCACCTCGCCGTTCTTGCGCCGCAGGTACGCCACCTCCGGCCGGACGTCGACCGACACGCCCTTGCCGGTGGTGCCGAGGCTGTCCATCAGCGGGCCGAGCGCGGCCAGTCTCTCGGCGACCGCCCCGTAGTCGCGCTCGACCACCAGCAGCTTCGGCATGGTCCGGCCGGGCACCGGCGTCTCGCCCTTGGCCGCCCAGTCGCGGACCCGGCCGTGCGGTGTCGCCATGGCGTCCGGGGTGTCGTGCAGCAGCGGCGCCGCGACCAGATCCTTGCGTACGCCGAGCCGGGTCGCCGCCAGCTTCGAGAAGGCCTTCGCGATGCCGTGGAAGGCGGCGAAGTCGGTGCGGGCCTGCCACGGCGGGCTGATCGCCGGGGTGAACGCGTGCACGAACGGGTGCATGTCGGTGCTGCTCAGGTCGTGTTTCTCGTACCAGGTGGCGGCCGGCAGCACGATGTCGGAGAAGAGCGTCGTGGAGGTCATCCGGAAGTCCAGCGACAGCAGCAGGTCGAGCTTGCCCTCCGGCGCCTCGTCCCGCCACGTGACGTCCTTGGGCCGCAGTTCCGCCGGGGCCTCGTCGGCGCGCAGGTTGGCGTTGGTGCCGAGCAGGTGCCGCAGGAAGTACTCGTTGCCCTTGGCCGACGAGCCGAGCAGGTTGGCCCGCCACACGGTCAGCACCCGAGGCCAGTTCTCCGGCGCGTCCGGGTCGGTGCAGGCGAAGCGCACCCGCCCGTCGCCGAGTTGCTCGGCCACCCAGCCGGCCGGGTCGTCGGGCCGGGCGGCGAGGGCCTCGTCGGCCAGGTCGAGGGGGCTGCGGTCGAAGGTCGGCATCGACGGCATCCAGCCCGACCGCGCCGACTGGGCCAGCAGGTCCATGGTGTGCTTGCCGGCGAAGGCGCCCGTGCCGGTCGGCGAGGACACCACGTCGGCGGAGTACGTGTCGTAGCGCCACTGGTCGGTGTGCACGTACCAGAAGGCGGTGCCGATCATCTGTCGCGGCGGCCGGACCCAGTCCAGGCCGAACGCGAGCTGCGCCCAGCCGGTCGCCGGGCGGCACTTCTCCTGCCCGACGTAGTGCGCCCAGCCGCCGCCGTTGACGCCCTGGCAGCCGGTGAGGGTCACCAGCGCCAGGATCGCCCGGTAGGTGGCGTCGGAGTGGAACCAGTGGTTCGTGCCCGCGCCGAGCAGGATCATCGACCGACCGCCCGAGCGCTCCGCGTTGTCGGCGAACTCCCGCGCCACCCGGGCGACCTGTGCCGCCGGCACCCCGGTGATCGGTTCCTGCCACGCCGGCGTGTACGGCGTCGCGACGTCGTCGTAGCCCGCCGGCCACTGCCCGGGCAACCCGTCGCGGGCCACGCCGTACTGGGCCAGCAGCAGGTCGAACACGCTGGTCACGATGATCTCTTCGCTCGCGCCCGCCCGCCGGATCTTCCGGGTCGGCACGCCCCGGCGCAGCACCTGCGGGGTGTCGGTGTCGAAGCGGGGCAGTTCCACCTCGACCGCGTCGCCGGCGCCGAGGCAGGTCAGCGCCGGCTCCAGGTCTCCCAGGTCGAGGTTCCACTGGCCGTCCTGTTCGCCCCACCGGTGGCCGAGGCTGCCGCGGGGCACGGCGGGGGCGTCGGTGGCCGAGTCCCACAGCACCGTCTTGAAGGCCGCCTCCTTCCCGGTCTCGCCCAGGTGTTCGGCGGTGAGGAACCTGCCCGGCCGGTACGCCCCGTCCGCGCCCGGCTCCAGGGTCACCAGGAACGGCAGGTCGGTGAACCTACGCACGTAGTCGACGAACCGGGGCGTGCGCCGGTCGACGAGGAACTCCTTGAGCACGACGTGCCCCATCGCCATCGCGAGGGCGCCGTCGGTGCCCGGTTGGGCCGGCATCCACTCGTCGGCGAACTTGACGTTGTCGGCGAAGTCGGGGCTGACCACCACGACCTTCTGGCCGCGGTAGCGTGCCTCGGCCATCCAGTGCGCGTCCGGGGTGCGGGTCACCGGGACGTTCGAGCCCCACATGACGAGGTAGGAGGCGTCCCACCAGTCCCCGGACTCGGGCACGTCGGTCTGGTCGCCGAACACCTGCGGGGAGGCCACCGGCAGGTCGGCGTACCAGTCGTAGAAGGACAGCATCGACCCGCCGAGCAGCGACACGAACCGCGCGCCGACGGCGTGCGACACCATCGACATCGCCGGGATGGGGGAGAAGCCGGCGATCCGGTCGGGGCCGTACTCGGCGATCGTGTGCACGTGGGCGGCGGCGATCATCTCCTGCGCCTCGTCCCAGGTGATGCGCACTAGGCCGCCCTTGCCGCGGGCCTTCTGGTAGCGGCGGCGGCGCTCGGGGTCGGCCTGGATGTCCGCCCAGGCGGCCACCGCGTCACCGAGGCGGCCCTTGGCCTCCCGGTACATCTCCACCAACACTCCCCGTGCGTACGGGTAACGCACCCGGGTGGGGGAGTAGGTGTACCAGGAGAAGGCGGCGCCCCGGGGGCAGCCGCGCGGCTCGTACTCCGGGCGGTCGGGCCCGACGCTCGGGTAGTCGGTCTGCTGCTGCTCCCAGGTGATGATGCCGTCCTTGACGTACACCTTCCAGGAGCACGAGCCGGTGCAGTTGACCCCGTGCGTGGAGCGCACCACCTTGTCGTAGGACCAGCGGTCCCGGTAGAACGCGTCCGCCTCCCGGCCGCCGATCTGGTGCAGCGTACGGCCGTCGGCGGACACCTCGGCTCGGCGCACCAGGCCGCCCACGGCCAGTAGCGCCCGTCCCGCACTCTCGGTGGCTCGCGACATACGCCTCATTCCTCCGATAGATCGCCGTGGCGGCCCACGTTGCCCGCATCTGCGCCGGGACGCAACCGCACGCGGGCGTTCCGGCCATCGTGCCGATGTGCCACGCCGCGCAACCGTGCCGAAGGTCCCGAGACCATCCAGCGTTGTCGCTGTTTTCCGCTGGAGGCCGTCGGAGGGACTCGGTTCCGTCCGTCAGGCCTCGGCGGGACAGCCGGAGCTGCCACACGTCCGGCCCGATCCGCGCGGCTCCGTCAGTGGCCGGGCGGGCGGTCGCGGTTGCTGCGATCCGCGGTGCGCTGGGTGGCCCGGACTGCGGCGGGCACCCTGACGCTGCCGGCGTTCGCGCGGAGCAGCGGATATCTCATCGCGGTGTTCGGGCGGCCACCCGAGGAGTTGAGGTCCGGTCTCGACTCGGATCGGGTCTGGCAGGGGCCGCGGAGCCTTCGTTTGCCTTGGTGGGCATCCGGCAGGCTTGGGCTATCGTCTGGGCCATTTCGTCGATGCCGTCGACCAGTGCGGTTCCGTTGATGTGCACATGATGCTGTGGGGCCGGGTGGGCATGGAAGAAGCTGCCGGGATGAACGACGATGCCATGCCGACTGAGTCGGGTGCAGACCGAATGCTCGTCGGGGACTGGCAGCCAGATGTGGGGTCCTTCGGTCGGTTCGAGGTCGAATCCGCGTCCGGTGAGGGCCTCGCTGAATTCGGAATACCTTCGCTTGCACTCTGCGATGAAGTCGTTCGTGTGGTGTATCGCATTCGCATCTGTCAATTGGAATGCTAACGCGAGTTGTAGGACGCGGCTGACCCAGCGTGACGAGTAGGTGAGTCGTAGCCACATCATGTCGATGTACTCCGGCGAGCCGCCTACCACGGCCACGCGCAGGTCGGCGCCGAAGAAGAAGTTGTAGGCCTGCATGTGCACGACACGGCTCGGAAGGCGGGTCGCCAGAGACCGCTGTGCTGACCGCATGAGGGCGGTCTGCGAGAGTTCGAAGATGGGAAACGCTTCGTTCTGGAGCAGGGCAGCCGCCCCCGCGATCCACTCGTCGCTGACGGTCAGTCCGGACGGCGCGTTTCCGCTGGGCTGGTAGATCATTGCGGTTGGCTTGCTGATCAGCGCAACCCGTAGTTGATCAAGATCTGGGCCGCCTGATCGGTAATCGATGGGGATCGTGGTGGCACCGATGGAATCCAGGATGTCGAGCACTCGTGCCTGGGTGGGTGACTCGATGATGACCCGATCGCCCGGGCGGACCACGGCGGCGAGCGCCAGTTCGATGGCGTCGATGATCCCGTGGGTGGCGAGAAAATGGTTGGTTTCGAACGGCCAGTATGGCTGGACTGCCTCCGCCAGTTCGGGGACGACCGGGTCGGCGAAGGTGTTGTGCAATGCCCGGTTGCTCAGCGCGTAGGCGAGAGCGGGTGCCAGGTCCGGAGGGGGCAGGTCATCCCTTCGCAGATTTCCGAGATCGATGGGCATCGTCGACGAGGTGCGCACCATGCTGTCGAATCGCCTGGCCCGTGGCGGCTGCGGCGGCCCGAGGACGAAGGTGCCGCCGCGGCGCCGGGTCTCGATGACGTACCGGGAGCTGAGCGTCTTCCAGGCCTGCGCCACCGAGGAGCGGCTCATCCCCAGTTTGGCCGCCAGATCCCGCACGGTGGGCAGTTGCGATTGGGCCGGCAGGTCGCCGGACGCGATCAGGTCGAGGATCGCCCGGGCCAATGCGTTGGTCGTGCGCAACGTGAGCCGCGACTGGATGAGTCGCATGCATTCCTGGCTATCCAGCGGCGCTGGTGGTGTCACGGTTGGTGTCCTCCGAATAGCGAAACGCGCCCGAGGGTCAACGCCGTCGACCATCAAGCGCCGCGGTCGGCAGGGTAGGCGTGCCGGGTGGTGACTGTAGTCGCCAGGTGCGGGCCACGGGGGGTGCCGGCCCGTGGGTGCGGGGCCGGCCGTCGAGGCGGCCAGGATATGTCCATGGACATTGTAATGTTGACCGGAACATAAGCCGAACTTAGCTTCTACGGCGTTGACCTCGAACTTTGAGGGTCCTGGCCGCGGAGTCCAGCCACCCTGGCAACCGCCCCCCGGAGTCGAACACCAGCCACACGACGTCGCGTACCCCATCACTTGAACCAGAGGACGTGTGCCCGTGAAAGCCTCTCGACGCCTCGTGGTCGCTGTCGCGCTCGCCGCGCTGGTCGGGCCCGCAGGTTGCACGAAGATCGACGATGACAAGTCAAAGACGCCGGCCGCCGCGAGCGAGGTTACGGCCGGCGGGACGTTGACCCTGGCCGCTACCAGCGCCCCGGTGGACTGGAACCCGCTGTCCGCCGCCGGCGACACCACCGGCCAGCGCCAGCAGCAGTGGCCGTTCTATCCACACCCGTTCCTGACCAACCCCGACACCAGCGTGGTGCTCAACAAGGCGCTCCTGGAGTCCGCCGAGGTCGTTGGCACCAGTCCGATGAAGGTCGAGTACAAGATCCAGCAGAAGGCCGTCTGGTCGGACGGGACCCCGATCACCGGCAAGGACTTCGAGTACACCCAGGCGGTGCAGGACCCGAAGAAGTGCGCCGGGTGCAAGGCCGCGTTCACCGAAGGCTACTCGCTGATCACCTCTGTCGAGACCAGCAGCGACGGCAAGACGGTGACGATGACCTACGCGAAACCGTTCGCGATGTGGCAGGCCCTGTTCAACTACATCTTGCCGGCGCATGTGGCCGAGACCTACGGGGACCTGGCGACCTCCTTCAACGAAGGCTTCGGCAAGAACGTGCCGAAGTTCTCGGGCGGGCCGTACCTGATCAAGGACTACCAGGACGGCGTCTCGATGACCATGGTCAAGAACCCCAAGTGGTACGGGGATCCGGCGAACCTGGACACCATCACGACGCGCTACATCTCGGGCCAGGGCGCGCAGATCACGGCGCTGCAGAACGGTGAGATCGATCTGGTCTACCAGAACCCGACTCTCGACACCGTCAACCAGGTGAAGGCCATGAACGGTATGACCGTTCAGGTCGGTTCGACGCTCACCTACTTCCACCTCGGCATGAAGACCACCGGTGACGTGATGAGCGACGCGGCCCTGCGCAAGGCGATCGCCACCGGGCTCGACCTCGACGACATGCGTAAGCGCACGGTCGGCCAGTACGCGCCGGACCTGGTGACCATGAAGAGCAGCACGTACGTCCCCGGGCAGAAGGTGGGCGGAATCGACGCGTACCGCGAGAACATCGACGAGCTCAACATCGGCAAGGGTGACAGCAAGGCCGCGATCGACATCCTGCAGAAGGCGGGATATCGCGTGACCGACGGCAGGCTGATCCTCCCCGACGGGAAGCCCCTGCGCGACCTGAAGATGTTGACCCTGTCCACCGACGTGCTCCGCATGGAGCTCGCGCAGATCGCCCAGTCCCAACTCAAGCAACTGGGCATCACCGTGGCCATCGACGCGGCCGACGGCTCGCGCTACTCGCCGGCGCTGCGCTCGGGCAGCTTCGACCTCATGGCCACCGGAACGGCACTCGACCTGGGTGCGCTGTCCCTGCAGCAGTGGTACGGCACCGGCGCAGCCCGCTCGTTCGGCTATTCGTCCGCCGAGGCGGACCGGATCCTGGCGGCGGCCGCGACCGAACTCGATCCGCGCAAGCAGGTCGAGCTGATGAACGAACTCGACCGGACCCTGATGTCCGACGGTGTGGTGCTGCCGCTGTTCGCCAGCCCACAGATGGCCGTCCACCCGAACAAGTTCGCCAAAATCTTCATCAACCCCAGCAAGTACGGAACCACCATGAATGTCGAGCAGTGGGGTCTGCGCAAGTAGTCGCGCGATCATTCGAGAAAGGATTCAGATGACCATCGACTTTGTGGTGGCCACCCCGCATGACGCGGTGGAATTCAACGACGTCTACCGCAACACCACCGCGAGTGCCGGATACATCGCCTGCAACAACATCTACAACCGGGTGGTTCTCAACGAGTGGTTCGAGATCAACCCGTTCCCGGACCTGGCCACGCACTGGGAGCAGTTGGACGGGTCGCGCCGGTGGCGCTTCCACCTCAACCAGGCGGCCCGCTGGCAGGACGGTACGCCGCTGACCGCGCACGACGTCGTCTACACCCACCTGCACGCGATGAAGATGGGATACACCGGCGGCCGGTTTCTGAAGGACGTGGAGACGATCGTCGCGGTTGACGACCACACCGTCGACTACCACCTGCACACGCCCAACGCCGGATTCCTCGTCCTGCTGGGGAACTTCATCTTCACCCACATCCTGCCCCGGCACCTGTACGAGGGAACGGACTGGGCGACGAACCCGCACAACCTGAAGCCGGTCGGCTCCGGCCCGTTCCGGCTGGCGGAATGGATACCGGGCGAGCACGTCGTCATGGAGGCGGTGAAGAACCACTGGGGGCCGCAGCCGGAGATCGACCGACTGATCCTGAAGATCGTCCCGGACCGGGACGAGTGCGTCCGGATGGTGGCCCGCGGCGAGGCTCACTTCTTCCCCCAGGACACCCTGACCAGGGATCGGCTGCACCTGCTCGACGGCGCCACCGCGGATATCGAGCTGCTGCGTGATCCAGGGCCGGGAATGGCGCTGCTGGACTTCAACCACGGCCGGGAGCTCTGGCGGGACCAGCGGGTCCGGGAGGCGGTCGCCCTCGCCGTGGACCGGAAGGAGATCGCCGAACTCGGCGACCCGGGAGTTTCGCAGGCGTGGGACCACTACCTGTTGGGTTCGGTGGAGTGGGCGTTCAACCCGGATGCCAAGGCGCCGGGCCATGACGTGGAACGGGCGCGCGCGTTGCTCGACGAGGCCGGCGTGACGGCCGACGCCTCCGGCGTCCGGGCCCGGCTTTCGATGTATTACATGGACAGCTTCCACGGGCACAAGCCACTGGCAGAGATGATCACCCGCCAGTTGGGCGCGATCGGCTTCGACGTCACCTTCGAGGGACTCTCCTCCGTGGACTGGGCCCGCCGGGTCACCGGCGCCCACGACTTCGACCTGATCATCGTCGGCGGATCGATGGCGCCCGACCCGGAGATCACCGCCCCGAAGTACACCAGCGGCGGCCAGGGCAACATGGCCCAGCACCACAACCCTGACGTCGACGCCGCCTACCTCGCCGCACGCACCGCGGGCACCCTCGCCGAACGCGGCGCGCACTACCGGCGCCTGCAGGAGATCTGGGCCAGGGACACCGAATGGGTGCCGCTGTTCTGGTACGGCACCTACTTCGCCCGCAGCAGCAAGTTCTACGGCTGGTCCGACCAGCTCGGCTACTCCGTGCCCTGGTGGCACTGGGGCCGCATCCGCGCGGTCTGAACCCGCGGTAACCACAGGCAGATCTTCCCGAGGAGAGGAGGCGCGGAGACATGATTCGGTTAATCCTTCGACGGCTGGCAAGCGCCGTCCTGGTCTTGCTGCTCGCTTCCATCGTGATCTTCACAGTGATCTCGGTCTCGGGAGATCCGCTGGCCGAGCTCCGGGACCGGCAACCGCCGGTCCCGGAGTCGGTGATCGCCGCCGAGGAAGCGCGGTTGGGGCTGAACCGGCCGCTACCGCTGCGCTATCTGACCTGGCTCGGCGGGGTGCTCACCGGCGACTTCGGTCCGTCGACGATCGCCACCCGCGACATCGGGGCGGAGCTGGGCACCCGGGTCGGGGTCACCCTGCGCCTGGTCCTGTTGGCCATCGTGCTGGCGCTCGTGCTTTCCCTGATCGCCGGCACGGTGTCCGCGCTCCACCAGCGTCGCTGGCCGGACCTGATGATGACCCCGGCCGCGTTCGTGCTCCTCGCGCTGCCGTCGTTCTGGCTGGCAGTGTTGTTGAAACAGTGGGGGATCGGGCTGAACGACCTGACCGGCTACCAGATCTTCTACACCGTGGGGGAGGCGTCGGTGCCCCGACCAGAGGGCATACTGCCCCTGGCCGGGGACATCGCCGGGCACCTGGTCCTGCCGACGATCGTGCTGGCCCTGGTGCACTTCGCGACCTGGAGCCGCTACCAACGCGCGGCGGTGGCCGAGGGACTGGCCGGGGACCACGTCCGGTTCGCCGTGCTCAAGGGGCTGTCCCGCCGGCGCATCGTCGGGTCGTACGTGGTCCGCCCCGCGCTCATCCCGATCGTGACCATCGTCGCGCTGGACCTCCCGGTCGTCTTCTCCGGCGCGGTGATCACCGAGACGGTCTTCCAGTGGCGCGGCATGGGCGGGTTCCTGCTCGAGTCGATCGCGCTGCGCGACACGAACGCCGTACTCGCGTGGTTGCTCATCGCCGCGACCGCCGTGGTCGTTTTCAACCTTCTCGCCGACATCCTGTACGGCCTCGTGGATCCGCGGGTGCGTTATGCCAAGTCCTGAGCTGACCGAAGATCTGGCGATCGAACCCGGCACGACGGAGCGTGAACCCGGGACGTCGAGGCTGGCCGTCACCGCCCGCCGGTTTTTCCGGCACAGGGTGGGCATGGTCGCCCTGGGTATACTCGTCGTCGTCATCCTCGCGGCCGTCATCGTCCCGCCGCTCTGGCCGTACGACTACACCGACATCACGTCCGAGCTGTCGCAGGCACCATCACCGCAACACCCGATGGGTACGGACACCCTGGGCCGTGACTTGTTCGCGCTGGTGCTACGCGGCATGCAGCAGTCGCTCCTGATCGCCTTCTCGGTCACCATTGTCGCCTGCGTGATCGGCGTGGTCCTGGGCGTGACGGCCGGGTACTTCGGCAGCCTCGTCGACGCCACCGTGATGCGCGCCGTCGATCTCGTGCTCACGCTGCCCACCCTCGCCCTGGCCGCGTTCCTGGGATCGCTGGTCGCCGGCCGGGGAGTCTCCTGGCTCGGCCTCGCGCTGGTCCTCGGGGCGCTCATGTGGACCTCGGTCGCCCGCCTGGTCCGCGGCGTGGTGCTGAGTCTGCGGGAGCAGGCCTTCGTGGATGCGGCGCGAGTGATGGGGGCGAGCCCGGCCCGGATCATGTTCCGGCACCTGGTGCCCAACGTCTCGGACCACATCGTGGTAGCCGGCACGCTGATGTTCGGCGTGGCGATTCTCGCCGAGAGCAGCCTGTCCTTCCTCGGGTTCGGGGTGCAGCCACCGGACACCTCGCTGGGCCTACTGGTGGCAAACGCGCAGTCGGCGGTGCTGACCCGGCCGTGGCTGTTCTACTTCCCGGGCTTCCTGATCATCACCATCGTGCTGGCGGTCAACTACGTCGGGGAGGGGCTGCGGGACGCCTTCAACCCGAAGTCTTCGCCCACCAACCCCCTGGCGAAGCCTCGCTCAACCGTCAGCCGGCGCCGCCGTCGGGAACTGCCCGTGCGGGAGGCGGCGGGGGCGGGGGAGGCACTGCTGAAGGTGACCGACCTCTCCGTGCGGTTCGGTGCGCAGGTGGCGGTGGACTCGATCAGCCTGGAGATCCAGCCGGGCGAGGTGGTCGCCCTCGTCGGCGAGTCGGGATCAGGAAAGTCACTGACCGGACTGTCGCTGGTGGGGCTGCTTCCCAGCAACGCGACGGGCACCGGGTCGGTCGTTTTCGACGGCGACGAACTCACCGGCCTGAGCTTCGAGCAGTGGCGGACGTACCGGGGGCGGAGGATAGCGATGATCCTGCAAGATCCGTCCACCACTCTCAACCCGGTGCTCACCATCGGCGCCCAGTTCGAGGACTCGATGAAGCTGGCCGGCGCCGTCAGCCGCGACGAAGCCCGGCGGCGGGCAGTCGAACTCATGGAGAGCGTGGCCATCAAGGATGCGGAGGCCCGCCTCGACCAGCATCCCCATCAGCTCTCTGGCGGCATGCGCCAGCGGATCGCCATCGCCCTGGCGATGGTGCACGACCCGGATCTCATCGTCGCCGACGAACCAACCACCGCCCTGGACGTCACGGTGCAGGCCCAGGTGATGGCCACCCTCGCGGTGGCTCGCGAGCGTACCGGTGCGGCCATGCTCTTCATCACCCACGATCTGGCCCTCGTCGCCGGTATCGCCGATCGCGTCGCCGTCATGTACCAGGGCGAGATCGTCGAAGAACGGGACGTCTTCGACATATTCGACGACCCTCGATCGGACTACACGCGGAAGTTGCTGTCGTTGGCCCCACGGCTCACAGGCAAGGCGGTGGAGGGGAAATGAGTGCGCAGACGCGCCCCGGCGAGGCCGCCGAGCTGTTGCGGGTCATGGAGTTGGTGAAGCACTTCCGCGCGCCGCGCGCTGCCCGTCGGAGCGGACAGTCCATCGTGCACGCCCTCTGCTCGGTTTCGTTCTCGGTCGGCCCAGCGGAGACCCTCGGCATCGTCGGCGAGTCAGGTTCGGGCAAGACCACGCTGCTACGAACCATCCTCGGACTACAGCGGCCGACCGCGGGACGGGTGCTGTTCCTCGGCGAGGATGCCTCCCAGCTCAAGGGCGCGGGTGCCCGCGCGCTCCAGCGTGAGCTGTCGGTCGTGTTCCAGGACCCGTACACATCCTTGGATCCGCGGATGACGGTGGCGGACATTCTCGCCGAGCCGGCGCAGATCCATGGCCTGCCGGCGACCAGCCGGCGCGCGCTGGCCCTCCTTGACCAGGTGCGGCTGCCGGCGGCCAGCCTGCGGAAGTTTCCGCACGAGTTCTCCGGTGGTCAGCGTCAACGCATTGCGATCGCCCGCGCGCTGGCCCTGAACCCGAAGCTGATCGTGCTGGACGAGCCGGTGTCCGCACTCGACGTCTCGGTCCAAGCGGCGATCCTGGGCCTACTGAAGGAGTTGCAGCGGGAGCGGGGGGTCTCCTACCTCTTCGTGGCGCACGACCTTGCCGTCGTCGCGGAGATCTCCCAGCGGGTCGGCGTGATGTATGGCGGGCAGATGGTCGAGCTGGGCGCGACCGAGCAGGTGATCGGCGAGCCGAAGCACCCGTACACCCGGGAACTCCTCGCGGCCGTGCCGGTGCCCGACCCGCGGATCGAACGAGCCAAGCCCCGAATGCTGCAGCACCGGTGGCCGACGGAATCCGACGGACTGCCGCCCTGCCCGCATAGCGACCTTCGCTAGCGACCGCCGAATGGCCAGCTACTTGTCGAATTGAACAGAAACGGAGAGACGTGCCTATGTCTGTCGATTTCGTGGTGGCGACGCCGCATGATGCGGTGGAGTTCAACGATGTGTACCGGAACGTGACGGGTAGCGCCGGCTATCTGGCCTGCAACAACATCTACAACCGGGTCGTGCTGAATGAATGGTACGAGATCAACCCGTTTCCCGATCTGGCCACGCACTGGGAACAGTTGGACGGGTCGCGCCGGTGGCGCTTCCACCTCAACCAGGCGGCCCGCTGGCAGGACGGCACGCCGCTGACCGCGCACGACGTCGTCTACACCCATCTGCACGCCAAGGACATGGGCTATCAGGGCGCGATGTTCCTGACGGATGTGGAGACCATCGTCGCGGTCAACGACTACACCGTCGACTACCACCTGCACACTCCGAACGCTGGGTTCCTCGTCCTGCTCGGCAACTTCATCTTCTCGCACATCCTGCCCCGGCACCTGTACGAGGGAACGGACTGGGCGACGAACCCGCACAACCTGAAGCCGGTCGGATCCGGCCCGTTCCGCCTCGCGGAATGGGTCCCCGGCGAGCACATCATCATGGAGGCGGTGAAAAACCACTGGGGCCCGCGACCGCAGATCGACCGGCTGATCCTGAAAATCGTGCCGGACCGGGACGAGTGCGTCCGGATGGTCGCCCGCGGCGAGGCCCACATCGTTCCCCAGGACACCCTCACCCGCGACCGGTTGGGCCTGGTGGAAGGGGTGCCGGGGGTCGAGATCCTCAAGCGGGAGGGTCCGGGCATGGCGCTGCTGGACTTCAACCACGGCCGCGAGTTGTGGCAGGACCGGCGGGTGCGTGAGGCGATCGCGTACGCGGTGAACCGGGACGAGATCGCCGACCTGGGCGATCCGGGGGTCTCCCAGGCCTGGGATCACTACCTGCTCGGATCCTCGTGGGCCTTCAACCCGAACGCCAAGGCGCCCGGTCATGACCCGGAACGGGCACGCGCCCTGCTCGACGATGCCGGTGTCACCGCGGACCGGTCGGGAGTGCGTGCCCAGCTGTCGATGTTCTACATGGACCTGTTCCACGGCCACAGACCACTGGCCGAGCTGGTCGCGCGCCAGTTGGGCGAGGTCGGGTTCGAGGTGACCTTCGCCGGCCTGTCGTCGGTGGACTGGTCCCGCCAGGTACGCAAGCAACACGATTTCGACCTGATCATCGTCGGCGGGTCGATGGCGCCGGATCCGGAGATCACGGCGACCAAGTACTCCTCCGGCGGGCGGAACAACATGGGCCTGCACCGGAATGCTGACGTGGACGGCGCCTACGTCGCCGCGCGGACCGCCGCGACGAGGCACGAGCGCCGCGAGCACTACCGGCACCTGCAGGCGGTGTGGGCCAGGGACACCGAGTGGGTGCCGCTGTTCTGGTACGGCACCTACTACCCGCGCAGCGAGAAGTTCTTCGGCTGGGCCGACCAGATCGGCTTCTCCGTACCCTGGTGGCACTGGGGACGCATCAGGCCGGTCTCCTGACCGATTGACGAACAGTCGACACGCCGCCCGACCTGAGGTCGGACGGCGTGTCGGCGTCGAGACCCTCCAGAGTCGTACCCGGTCCTATCTGGAGGCGACGGCTGCCGCGGACATGCGGACGGCCGAAAGGCACCGCCCCGGCCCGCTCGCGACCGAGCAGGCTCAGAAGCTGCTGACCAGCTTCACGAACGCCTCGTCGATCTTGGCAGGGTCGGTGGCGTCGAACGCCTTGCCCGACGACGCCTTGGCGATCCGGTCCAGGGTGGCGAAGTCCGATTCCCGGTCGAAGGCGATGCAGAAGACCTTGACCGGGCGCCGCGGATCCAGGGCGACATCGGCGAGCAACCGGGCCAGGTCGTTGTCCCGACCGTACTCGTTCTTGCCGTCGGTCAGCACCACGACCGCGTTGATTCGTTCCGGGTCGTACCGGTCGAGCAGGTGCCCGTGGGCGGCCCGGACCGTCGCGTACAGCGCGGTGCCCCCCTCGACATGCAGGCCGCCGATTCGGCGGGTGATCCGCTGCTGGTCGAAGTCACCGAGCCGGACCTCCTCCCGGTACGGGCCATCGGGCCGCTTCGACGTCTCCGAGGAGAACGACCAGAGCCCGACCCGGTCCTCGGCGTTGAGCAGCGCGAGTCCCTTGGCCGCCGCCGCCGAGGCGACCTGGAAACGGGTACGGTCGCCGACTGCCGCCTCCATCGATCCGGAGGTGTCCAGCGCGATCAGGATGTTGGCCTTCTTACGCAGCGTGCTCCAGCTGTCCAACATCGCGTTGACCACGGCCGGGTCCGGCGGCTCGAAGTAGGTCAGCCCGCCGGTGGGCTCGGTGCCGACGCTGGCGAGCAGTTCCGCCGGAGCCCGGCGTTCGTGGTCCCGGAAGCCGAGCCGGGCGAAGCTCCTCTGCTGGGCGTCCTCGGTCAGGAAGGCCAGGAAGTCGGCTGCCGCCACGCGTTGCCGTTCGTCGGCGGAGGGGAGCACCACGAACGGGTGGTCCAGGTTGAAGGTGCCCTCCTTCGGGTGGACGGCGACCAGCGGGACGTTCGGCCGCTGGCCCCGCTCCTGGCCGTCGTGCGTCGGGCTCAGCTTTCCCTCGTTGTAGAGGTGGACCAGTTCCTCCTGCATGACGATCGCGCTCATGTCGTCCGTGCTCCCGCCCCCACCGGCCAGGTCGGCCTCGGCGAGGTCCCGCAGCAGGTCCACCACGTCGTCGCTGTAGTGCGACACGTTGGCCTCGATCCGCCGGACGAACTGGGTCACCTTCGGGTCCACCAGGTCCGACCGGGTCAGGTCGCTGGACCGCTGTGCGGCGGCGTAGTAGGTGGCGATAGTTGCCGCCAGCCCCGACGTGGAGAGGTTCGGGTTGTCCTTGCCGAAGGTGAAGCGGCCCCACTCCGGCTTACCGAAGCCGGCCCACCCTTCCCGCCCCGAGAGGCCGAGGATGTCCCCCCAGCCCAGCGCCCCGCGCTGGCGTACCAGTTCGCCCTTCGGCTGTCGCATCGCGATCACGAGGGGACTGTTGGCGATCGACGGGTACTGGTCCGGGGTCTGCGGCGCTCGCCCGGCGGCCTGGTCGAACAACCGGAGCTGACCGGTCCACAGGCTCGACGTCGGCAACCAGACCTGCGGCTCGGGCAGGCCGACGCCGCTCCAGCCGGCGCCCAGCGCCTCGGCGGCCTTGCCCGAGTTCAGGGCACTCACGTGCACCTGGGCGCAGCCGCCGCCGTCGAGCGACCGGTCACTGCTGTTGTACCGCTCGGCCAACTCGACCAGCAGCGCCGCCTTCTCCGTGGAAGAGTTGACCTCGAGCTTGGTGGTGCAGTCGGCGCGGGGCCGGTCGGTGCCTGCGTCCCGCTGCCGGACCAGCAGAAACGCCCCGGCGATGACCAGCAACCCGATGGTGGCGGCGGCGGTGTACGGCAACCACTGTCGTGTGTGCGGCGGGGCTGGGGCCATCGGAAACGTCCTCCTCGACGGGGTTGACTGATAGCAGTCAACCTATCGGTCCGGCGCCACCGGGACGGGCCCGGACCCGGCCGTCAGGGTCGGTCGGAGGGGTCGCTGCCGAGGGCCGTCGCGACCAGCACCCGGACCAGGTAAACCACGACGAAGGTGGCCGTCCCGACCGCTGCGGCCACGCCCACCGTGCTCGACGCGACGTAGCCGGCGGCCGCGCCCCCCGAGCCGAGGACGATCGCAGTCGACACACCCCAGGCGTCGACGGACTCACGGCGCAGCCGCCGCCCCCAACCCTCTCCTGGGCGGGACGACGCGGCGGGTGTGTCCGACGTCGATGCCGGAGGCTGGTCCGGCGGTGTCGGTCGGGTTTGCCTCGGTGCCACACGTGTCGGCTGGGCTTGCGGCATCGCCGACGTGGGCAGCGGCTCGTTCGTCGTCGGCGCGCCGGCGGTGTCGTTGCCCATCTGGAGCAGGTTCTCCTGGCGGACCCGACCGCTGACCCGGACGTCCTGCCCGAGCAGCCGGATCAGCACCTGCTCGGCCGCCGGCCGGTCCGCTGGCTCCTTGGCCAGGCACTCCCGGATCAGTTCCTCAAGGCCCGACGGGAGCGGCGGCAGTTCGGGCGGGTCGTTCAGGACCCGGTGCATGACCGCGAAGAGCGAGTCGTTGCCGAACGGCGGCCGGCCACTCGCGGCAAAGGCGATCGTGGCGGCCCAGGCGAAGACGTCGCAGGGCGGGGCGACCGGGTCGTTGCGGAATCGCTCCGGGGCCATGTACGCGGTCGTCCCCATCACCCGGCTGGTCACCGTCTCGGTGACCCCGAGTGCGCGGGCGATGCCAAAGTCGATCACCCGGGGGCCGTCCCGGCCGAGCACCACGTTGTCCGGCTTCAGGTCGCAGTGCACGATGTCGGAGCGGTGGATCGCGGCGAGCGCGGTGGCAGTGCCGACGGCGAGCCGGTGCAGCGCGTTGCCGTTGACCGTCCCGTGTTCGCGGACGTGCCGGTGAAGGGTCGGTCCCTCGATGAACTCGCTGACCACGTAGGGCGGTTCGCCGTCCACCTCGGCGAAGAGCACCTGCGCCGTGCAGAACGGCGCGACCCGGCGTGCTGCGGCGATCTCCTTCGTGAACTGCGACCGGGCCCGGGGGTCGCGCAGGTCGATGTTGATCATCTTGACCGCGACGCGGTGGCCCTGGTCGTCCTCGCCGAGGTAGACCACCCCCTGCCCGCCCGCGCCCAAGCGGCCGACCAGCCGGTAGGGGCCGGCGGTGACCGGGTCATGCGTCCACAGTGGGGTCAGCCCCGGCACCGGTGCGCCGGCCAGTCCTGTCATCCCGACTCCATCAACGTCGTGTCCCGACCACCCGGCGGCGGAGGACACCGAGTATCGTGCCATGCCGGCACCGCCCAGCCGAGGCTGTCCGACCGGGCGAGCGGCGGACCTCGCTGGCGCGTCGCGCACGCGCTGGAAGCCCCCGCCCTGGTGCGTGTCAGGATGGGCGGAAACCGGCGCGGGCGTGCTGCTCCCCGGTGGCTCAGCCCGCCTGGATCGACACCGTCAGGTCGGTGAAGGACGCGAGGCCGGCCCCGCCGGCGGTGTACGCGAGGAACGAGGCGCCCTCGGCCAACCCGACCGCGAAACGCGGACCGGTTTCCGCGGTCGTGCCGGTCGTCGCGGTGGACCGCCCGGCGTCGGCGAGGTCGAGGGCGGCGTCGCGCAGCGCGTACGAGCCGAACACGTCGGTCGACGGCGGTGCCGCCGCGCGGTCGTGCGGGACGGCGGGCGTGTTCGTCGCGCCCTTCGTGACCTGCCACCGGCCGGGATCGTAGCTGTCGCCGTCGGTGAGGTAGCTCCATCGGACACCGCTGATCGACCAGTGCCCGCCGACTGTGCCGACCTGGGCCGAGCGCAGGTCGAGGACCGACACCCCGTTCGTGCCGACGACCCGCGCGGTCTCGCTCGCCGTGCCCGCCCCGGTGACCACCAGCGCGGTGTTCTCACCCACCCCGTATACCCGGTCGTGCCCGGTGTCGGCGGCGAGCCGGAGCGACCGCCCGTGGCGGCCGCGCGCGTCGAAGTGGGTGTCGACGAGGCCGGAGGTGAAGAAGTTGAAGCCACCAGCGGGCCAGTAGCCGAGGATCTCGTCGGTGTCGTAGTAGCCGGGGTGTGCCCCGTCGCGGATCCCGTAGTAGCTCGACCCTCCAGTGATCATGTCGGGGCCGGCGAAGATCTGCATGCCGGCGCTGGTGCCCGCGACCGGCGCGCCGGCCTGGAAGCGATGCCGGATCGCGGCGAGCACCGCACCGTCGGAGCCGTCGGCGTGGATCATCGACTGCACGTAGCGGAACTGGTCGCCACCGGCGAAGAAGAACCCGGTCATCGACGCGGCCAGCGCGGCGTTCGCCGTGTCGTCGCCGCTGCCCTTCTTCTTCACGCTCACCGGGATCCAGGTGACCTCCGCCGCACCGTAACGCTCGAGGACCTTGCCCACCTGGTTGGCGGCCCAGTGCGGCGACGCCGACGACGCGCTCAGCACGCCGATACGCGCCCCGGAGCCACCGGCCTGCCGGACGAACTCCCCGTATACGGCGCTGTTGTCGTCGGCGAGAGCGCCGCCGATCAGCATGACCGCCCCCGGTCCGCTCGCCGATCGGGTGGGATTGGCGGCGGCACTGACGGGCAGTGCCACGGCCGCGGCGACGATCAGGGCGGTGAGCAGTGGCAGGAACCTGGGCCGGGTCATGGCAACCGACGCTAGACAGCCGCAGGACCGGCGTCAAGGAACGTCGATTCCTGTTCCGCGACGCCCACCTGCCACCCGCGGGAGCTGCCGTTGGCGGGGGTGCGGTTGGGAACTTTCGGTAGCGCTTCGGTCTGCGTACACGAAGGGGGTTGACGAGCCGCCGACCGCGGCCCGCCAACCCCGACACGTGCGTGGTTACTTGCCGCCGCCGGCCCGGAATGCCACCCAGGCGTCGCTCATCCGGTCCGCCTGTCCCGGGGTGAACATGTTCATGCAGGCGTCCTGCGTGTAGTCCATGAAGTTGTGGATCGGGTCAAGCCCGGGCGCCGTGCAGGTGTCCGCGCCCACCGGGCAGTTGAACTGCGGCGCCGCCTCCCGCGGGGTGTCCGCGACGTAGTCGCCGGCAGCGGAGCACCCGTGCGCGAAGGTGTGCTCCAGCATCAGCCAGTGCCCGACCTCGTGCGTCAGCGTGTCACCCAGGGCGTACTTGCCCGCCGTTCCGCCCGGCATCGACTCGTCGAGCATCACCACGCCGTCGATGTAGTCCCGGCCGTTGTTGTAACCCTTCGGGAAGTACGCCCAGCCGAGGAGCCCACCGCCGATGTTCGCCGCGTACACGTTCAGGGTGCGGGAGTCGCCGGTGTACAGCGCACGCTTCATGTCCCGCTCGTTCTTGCCCGGCACGACCGTGTACCAGTCGCTGTTCACCGTCCACGTCGTGTCGACGAGCGAGAACCGGAACGGCGTGTCGGAGGCGTTCGCCGCGGTGCGGCCCGCGAACGAATCGTTGAGCACCGCCATCTGCGCCGCGATCAGGGTGTTCCACCTGTTCGTCTCGGCCGCGCTGAGGGGGTGGTCGGAGATCATGTGGAAGACCGTGGGCACGGTGACGCTGCCGTTGGACAGGCGCGGCGAATCCTTGATCACGCCGTAGGCGTTCGCCTCGTTCTTGGAATACAGCTCCGGCTCCTGCGCCGTGGCGCCCTCGCTCACCCGCGCCGCGCTGTGCCCCTCGGCACCCGGCTCGCACTCCGCGACACCCGCGGCGGCGGTCACGGACCCTGCCGTGCCCACCGCCGCGGAGGCTCCACCGGCCGCCAGGAACGTTGCCGCGGTAGCTGTCAGGACTGCCAGTTGGAACGTCAGTCTCCTGTGCATCGTTGCACCTTTCACACATGGGGGATGGGGTCATGGAGCGGGACGAACGAGGGTCGCCCCGACAGCTCGCAGACCTTGTCGTCTCGGTATGAGAACACGCCACCGGCGCTAACAACAGGCCCGAAAGAGGGAGCATCGCCGGTGCGTCGGCGTCCATCGGCAGCAGCCCGGCACCGCAGGCCGGGTCGAGCCCCGCAAGAAGCGGGGCCAGGTCGTCGGCCGACCGCCATCGTTCGATGCCGAGGACTACGAGGCGGGCCACGCCGTGAAGTGCGGCATCACCGGCTCACGCGGCACCGGGGTCACCACCCGGCGAGTGGGGCGTGGCGTCACCCATTCTCCCCGGCCGAGGTCTCGCTGGCCGCCTTCGCGGCGGCAAGCTGGGCATTCACCACCTGGATCATGTTGTTGCGCTCGGGCTGCTCGGCAACGTCCTCCGGGTCGGTGGTCACGTACCAGCGGCCGTCCTTGTGCCAGAACGTGCCGCCGAAGCCGAGGGCGCCCTGGAATCGGTAGAGATCGCAGTAGTGGTAGCCGGGGTAGGTCTCGGCGAACACGAAGTCCTTGCGGCCGGTCTCGTCGGCGCCGGCGTGGCGGATGAGGATGTCGTAGATGGTGTTGGCCTGTTCGAAGGTCAGTCGTGGTTGCTCAGCCATGGTCGGCCTCCCTGTCGGCCCTGGTGCAGTCAGGCAGGATGCGGAGATGGGCGGGCACGTGGGTGATTCTGCCGCCGTCGGCGAGCAGGTGGTCCATGTGTCTTCCGCCGCCCTCGAACGAGTGTTCCAGCCTGCGTCAACGTCGGATGTTGGGGTTGGCGCCGGTGGGCGCGGGCACTGTTCCAAGCCCCCGTGGGGTTGGGGGTGGGCGGCGTCCGGTGGGCCGGCGGAGACGGCGACGGTGCGGTGACCGAGACGCTGGCACCCGCCGGCCGCCCGGAGCGGCCCGTCCGGCCGGGTGGTGCCTGCGGGCACCACAACTGCTCACCCGGCGGTCCCGGATCAGGGCAGCGGGTCGGCGGTTCCGAGCGGCACCTCGGGCCGGCAACGGCGCAGCCGGGCCGCCGCGAGCCGCCCGCCGACGGCCAGCCCGTAGCGTTCGACGGCGGCGAGTCCGTACGCGCTACAGGTCGGGGTGTACCGGCACTGCCCGGGCCAGCGGTGCGACAGCCAGCGGCGGTAGCCGCGGATCGCGGCGAGACCGGCCCGGTCCAGGGTTCCCGGCCGATCGCCGGCCAGTCGGCCCTGCCGGGCGGGCGCCAGGCCACCGGCGGCACCCGCCATGGCGGCGCCCAGGGTGAGCAGGGTGGAGAAGAGGCCGAGGTCGCAGCAGCCCGGGCTGCTGCAAGGGTCGTCGCCACAGGAGTCCAGGGCCCCCTTGCGGCCCTTGCAGCCGGGTCCCTGACGACGGGAGCCGACCTCGCTGTGGCAGTGGCCCACGGCGTGGCAGTGGGCCGGCTTACGGCAGCGGCAGGGCCCCTGGCTTCCGGAGTGGCCGGCGCTGTTGATCGTCATGGGTGAGATCATGCCTGGCCCGGGCAAGGCGTCCCGTTGGTTGTGGTGGTCGTCGGGGACCGGCGTTGTCCAGCCCCGTGCGGATGCGCGGGGCTGGGACTCGCTACCGTTGGCCGCCGTCACCCCGCGCATCATTGCGCCGCCGTGGGGCCGCCAGGATCAGGACGGTCAGCACGAGGGCGGCGCCGAGGCCGAGGCCGGCGGGTATGAACGGGGACGACGATTCCCCGGCCCCGCCGTGTTGCTCGCCCTTGACGGGGACCACAGGACGGTCGTGTTTCTTTTCCTCGGGTGCGACCAGACGGCCGACGGACGCGCCGGCAGGAAGAGCGAAGCCCCAGTCGAGCAGCGCTGCCGCCTCACCCAAACTCCCCAGCGGCGCGGTCTCCGCCCCGAGCAGGGTCACCGCGAGCCGTCGCCCGTTGCGTTCGGCTACGCCGACGTACGTCTGCCGAGCCAGATCGGTGAAGCCCGTCTTCCCGCCGAGCGTCCCGGGGTAGTGGCCCAGCAGCGTCTGGTCGTGGGTGATCTCGATTGCCGGGCTTCCCGGCCGTTCCGGTATCTGTGCCACCTCGGTGGCGATGTAGCGCCGGAAGTCCTCGCGGGCGAAGACGGTTCGCGCGATCAGCGCGAGGTCGTACGCGCTGGTGTACTGGCCGGGGCCGTCCAAGCCGGAGGGCGTTGCAGCGTGTGTCTGGTTCGCGCGCAGCCGCTGCGCCTCGTCGTTCATCGCGTCGACTCCGCCCTGCCGGCCGGCGGCGCCGCCGCCGACACGAGCCAGCACGTTGGCCGCGTCGTTCCCCGATTTGAGGAGAAGCCCCAGCCACAAGCTCTCGATCGAGTACCGGCCGCCCTCGACCACCCCCATCAGCGAACTCGCCGGATCGAGATCGTGCAGATCCGCCCGGGTCACCTGAACGATGTCGGTCGGATCGAGGCGGGACATCAGGGACGCCGCGAGCAGCAGCTTCTGCACGCTGGCTGGCGTTCGGTGCTCGTGTGGGCCGCACCCGCCCAGGACCTCACCGCTGTTGAGGTCCGCCACGAGCCACGCGGTGGCGGTCACTGCCGGAGCTTTCGGCGCATCCGCAGGGATGGCCAGTCCTGGCGTCGCCAGCGCCTGCCCCCCGACCGCCCGCTGAGCGGGGTCAACCGGTGGGGGAGACGGCGTGGCGGGCGGAGGAACCGACGGCTTCACGGCGGGGCATGGCACGTACGGCGTGGCTGCCGCCGGCGTCGGTGTCACGACGAGCGCGCCAGCGGGCAGAACCAGGAGCGCGCTGAGCGTCAAGGCGGTAACCCGAATGTCAGTCACGTTAACGTACGGTAATCGTCGCAGAGGCGGGTACGGTGCGATTGGAGAAAAGCACGTTCACGAACTCCCGTTCGTTGCCGATGAGGGCAGAGCAGGTTGGGAGCGGCGGGCTGCGCCTGACCGACAGCACCCGGCGGCGCCGCATTGAAAACGGCACCCACTCCCACCTGCGGCTCCGTGTTTGCGCTGCTCAGAGGCGGGTAGCGTCTCGTGTCGCAGCCGTACGCCGCCGCCGGAGGCCGGCTGTCCGAACCGGGCGGGCGCACCCGGGCGGCGGCGGCTCGAGGGCCGGGTCAGCCGGCGCGGCGGGTGCGGGCCAGAGCCAGCCCACCGAGGACGAGGCTGATCAGCCCCACCACCAGGGCCACGTAGGCTCCGCCGCGCCCGTTGCCGGTGCCGATGCCACTGTCGGAGGTTGCCACGACCAGTCCACCGAGGGCGATGCCGATCAGCCCCGCCACCAGGGCCGCGGTGGCTCCGCCGCGCCCGTTGCCGATGCCGATGCGACTGGTGGGGCGGGCCAGAGCGAGCCCGCCGATGATCACGCCGATCAGCCCCAGCACGGCGGCCACGCTGGCCCCGAGTCGCCCGGCGCTCATGGTGTAAACACTGGCGGCGGCCGGCTGGGCCGAGACGTGCGCGGCCGCCGGTGCGGCAAGTCCGAACGCGCCGAGCAGGGCGGCTGCGGCTGCGGCAAGCATGTGGCGGATGGACATCGAGGACCCCTTCGGTCGCGTGGCGGGTACAGGCGGCAGCGTATGTACCAGCGTGGCTCCGGGTCGTCATGCCGGAGTTGCCGATGCGCCTACCACCCGGGTTGTACGCGCTCCGGGCGTCGTACCGCTCAGGTTGTCTCCCCGGTACCGGCGCAACCGCACACTCGCCCCGCAGGCAGGCTCGACGAGCCACACCGCCAGGCACCCGGTGTGCCCCGGAGGTTGTTGTCAGGAGCGGGCGAGCCAGCCGGGGACGGTCAGGCCGGACTCGTACGCGAGGATCACCAGCTGGGCCCGGTCCCGGACCTGGGCCTTGGTCATGATCCGGCTGACGTGTGTCTTCGCGGTGGCCGGGCTCAGCACCAGCCGCGCCGCGATCTCGTCGTTGGACAGGCCGGCGGCGACCAGCGCCATCACCTCACGCTCCCGCTCGGTGAGCGCGCTCAGCCGCGGCCCCGGGTCCGGATGCGTGGCCCGGGCGGTGAACTCGGAGATCAGCCGGCGGGTGATCGACGGAGCGATGAGGGCGTCACCCCGCGCCACCACCCGCACCCCGTGGATCAGCTCCGCCGGCTCGGTGTCCTTGACCAGGAAGCCGCTCGCGCCGGCCCGCAGCGCGCCGTAGACGTAGTCGTCCAGGTCGAAGGTGGTCAGGATGACCACGCGGACATCGGAGCTCGCGGCGATCTCCCGGGTGGCGGCCAGGCCGTCCAGCACGGGCATCCGGATGTCCATGAGGACGACGTCCGGCCGCAGCTGCCGGGCGAGCCGCACCGCCTCGGCACCGTCGGCGGCCTCGCCGACCACCTCGATGCCGTCCTCGCCGTCCAGGATGGACCGGAACCCCGCGCGTACCAGGGTCTGGTCGTCGGCGAGCAGCACCCGGATCACGCCGCGTCCCCCGGTTCCGATCGCAGCGCCGGCGCTCCCGACGGCACCGGGTCGGGCCGCAGCGGAAGGCGGGCGCGCACCCGGAAGCCGCCGTCCGGCCCGGGGCCCGCGCTCAGCGAACCGCCCAACGTCTGGGCCCGCTCGCCCATGCCGAGGATCCCGTTGCCGGGCGGGCCCGGTGCGCCGGTACCGTCGTCCTCGACCTCCACCAGCACGTCGTCGCGGTCGGGCCGGACCCGGATCACCGCGGCGGCCGCGCCCGCGTGCCGGGTCACGTTCGTGAGCGCCTCCTGGACGATCCGGTACGCCGCCAGGTCGACCTCCGGTGGTAGCGGCCGGGTTTCGGTCAGCTCGGTGCGGATCTCCAATCCGGACCGGCCGGCCGCCGTGACCAGCTCGTACAGGCGATTCAGGCCGGGTGCGGGCGCGGCCGGCGCCGCGCCCTCCTGCCGCAGTATTCCGAGAGTCGTCCGCAACTCGCGCAGCGTCTCCTTGCTCGTCTGTTTGATCGCGGTGAGGGCCTGCGCGGACCGGGTGGGGTCCGGGCGGTGCAGCGCGGCGCTGGCCTGCACGTTGATCAGGGAGAGGTGGTGCCCGAGCACGTCGTGCAGCTCGCGGGCGATGCGCAGCCGCTCCTCGGTGGCCCGGCGCCGGGCCTCCTCCTCCGTCCGCTGCTCGGCGGCGAGCGCCCGGGCCTGTCCCTCGGCGAGGTAGGCCCGGCGGTTGCGGGTCACGCCGACGATGACCGCGATGAGCCAGCCGGCGTGCAGCAGCGTCGCCCCGTTCGCGCTGTTCGCTGTCCTGTTGTAGCTGTCCGCGACGGCGAAGGCGACCACCGAGGCGAGACCGAGCCCGATGGCGACCGCGAGGTGCCCCTCGTCGACGACGGTGTAGAGCGCCACGACGAACACCAGCATGATCGGCCCGGGCCGGTGCAGCAACGCTCCGTACGCGCCGACGGCGGCCAGCGCCACCACGCCCACCGCGACCGGATGACGGCGGCGGACGTACAGCGCGCCGGAAGAGGCCAGCACGGCCAGCAGCGCCGCCCGTTCGGCGGCGGTGTCGACGCCACGCGACTGCACCACCAGGCCGACGAGGGCCACCAGGCCGACCACGAGCACCAGGGCGATGTTCGCCGGACGGCCCTGCCATCGCCACCTCGACATGCGCCGAAGCCTAACCTCCCGGCACTGGCCGGGAGAACATCCGACCGGCGGGCGTGCGCTCCAGGTGGCGGCGGTCCGCGCTCGACACCTGTCTGGGGGTGCCACAGCGGCCCTCGCACCACCGTGGCGGTGATCGGAGCCGGGCGCCGTCGGCCTGCTCGCTCACAGTGGACAGTCGGTGACAGAATCGCCCCTGTCCGGCCGTGCGGTGCGAAGATGGGACGGGTGGGTTGCTGCGGGTACTCCAGGTCGCCGTCACCACGATCGTCCTCGCGGTCATCGTCCCGACGGCGGTGAACGTCGAGACCGGGGGCAGTCTCCCGGCATGGCTGAAGCCGTTCGGTGGTTGGCTGTGGCCTGCTGCGATCGCTGGCATCGCCAGCGTCGTCGCCGTCGAAGCGTGGAGCCGCAGGCCCCAGGCCAGCCGGATCTCGGCGCGCCATCCCGACGATCCCCGCAACGACACCCGTGCCCTCGACCAGGTGCAGCGCTATGTCGAGCAGCGGATGCGCGGGTCGCTGGCCGAGCAGGTGCGGGTGGCCCTGGCGCTGGACGAGCAGCCGACCGCCGTGTTGCCTCCCACGAATCTGGTGCAGCGGGTCAGCGGTAACGAACACCACCTTCGGGTCGACGACGACATACTGGGTGTGTTCGACGAGATGGGTGAGTCGATGCTCATCCTCGGGGCGCCCGGTGCGGGCAAGACGACCCAGGTGCTCGTTCTGGCCAGGGCGCTGGTCGAGCAGGCGCGATCGTCCCCGGCGGACGTCAGGGCCCCGATCCCCGTCGTGGTCGATCTCGCCGACTGGTCGCGGTCCCGGCCGCGTCTCCTGCCGTTCGTGGGTACCCGGGACAGCGGCCCACGGGATTTCGTCGAGTGGCTGCTGGACAGTCTTCGGCAGCGGTACCGAATCCCGGACAAGGTGGGTCGGGTGTGGCTGGAGACCGATCGGCTGATCCTGCTGCTGGACGGGCTCGACGAGGTCCGCGACGGCGACCGGGCCCGGTGCGTGGCGGAGATCAACGCGCTTCAGGAGCAGTGGGGCGTCACCCGGCTGGCCGTCTGCAGCCGCATCGCCGACTACGAGACCTTGTCGGCCCGCCTGCACCTGCAGGGGGCGGTGCTGATCCGGCCGCTCAACGAGGAACAGGTGGTGGAGTTCTTCACCGCGGTCAGCCCCTGGCTCAACGGTGTGCTCGACGCCCTACGCGAAGACCCCGAACTGTGGGAGCTGCTGACCTCGCCGCTCATGCTCAACATCATGGCCCTCGCCTACGGTGACCGCCCGGTCGAGATGGCGACCGGTGAACAGGATCCGGTCATGCGACGAAGTCTGCTGTTCGACGCCTACCTGGTGGAAGTGCTCGCCCGTCGGGGATCCGGCACGGTGGATCCTGGCCGTGCCCTGCGTGGTGTGCGCACCCTTGCCGTCGCCGCCACCGAGATGAACTCCGGGGTCACGGTGCCAGCTCTCAGCCCGGCGACCGTTCCGTACGTCGTCACCCCGGTCGTTCGTGCCGCCAGCCGGGATTGGGTGGGGCCAGCCACGGGTGGTTCCTGCGCGATGGCGACCCTCGTCGCGCTGACCTCGCAGACGAGCCTGCTCGCCGGACTGCTCAGCGCCATGACCATCGGTGGCATCGTCTGGTTGATCACCGCTTACACCAGGCGGGCCCTGCCGGGCCCGGTGGCGCCTCGATGGCTGCCGCTGGCGACCTGGTGGGTGGCGGTGGCGGCGGGCAACCTCACTGTCTTCCTGCTGCTGTGGTGGCTCGCGCGGCTCGTCGCCGACCAGTCCCGGCTCACGCTCGCCGTCGCGGTGGTCGCCATCGGAGTCGGGCAGACCGCCGTACTCGCGGTGGTGAGCGTGCTCCTCAAGGGAGATCGGAGAGGCACGCTCCTGTGGACTCTGGTTGGTCCGGCACTGACCGTACCGCCGATCGCTGTCTTCGGGCTCTCCGAGGCCGCCCTGGTCGGTTGGGCCGTCGGGGTGCCCGCCTGGCTGACCGTGGTGGCCGCCGTCGCATGGTGCACCGAGCTGGAGCCCGCCGTCCGCACTTCTGTGACCAAGTCGATCGGGCCCCGCAGGCATGGGTTGACCTGGCTGGCAGCCTCCTGCCTGGCAGCGCACGTGGCGGCGGTCGTCCCCGCGGCTCTGCTGGTGGCGCCGGGGTGGACAGCGCCATTCTGGTCTCCGCTCGCCGGCTGGTTCGCGGGCGCGCTCTTCGCTCTCTGGCCGGCGATAGCCGGAGCGCTGCTGGTCGACGGCGTGTACGCCCGGGTGTGCATGGCGGTCGCGGGGGAGCCGGACCCGTGGCGGCGCAGGCACCTCCGTCTCGCGGTCGACCGGAGCCTGCTGACCAAGGTCGACGGGGAATACCGCTTCATCCATCTGCTGATCCGCGACCACCTCGCCGGCTGTGACCCGGATTCGCTCGCCGCCGAGGTCGAGCGGCGGCGGGCGACGTTGACCGCGTCCGCCGCCGCACCGACCCTGATCTGACGCGTCGCCCCCGGACCACCTCCCGGACATCTCGTGGTGGTGCGACCGTGGCGCTCGTGGAACGCCGTGACCGGGAAGCTGGGGGACCTGCCGCCGCAGCCGCAGCAGCCAGCCCGCGCGTCAGCGGCCAGGTCGCTGAGCCGGCCCCGGTCGCGCTCCTGCCGCGGCCGGAACCGGCTGATCGAGCTGGGTGCGGTACAGCCCGGCGTACCGGCCGTCGCGGGCCAGCGGTAGCCGGGCGATGGTGAGCCGCTCGCGCTCGCCACCGGAGAGGCGGTACCCCCGATGCTGGGTGTGCGTCCTGCCGAGCAGCGAGCGCGACCGTCCGTCAGCCGTGGAGGTCAGAGCTTCGCAACGAGGCGGAACCGCTTTAGCACGACCGGTGTGTCGTCGTTCACGGTGAAGTCCGGTCTGCCCAGCCAGCCCAGGTAGTCCGTTCCGTGCCAGTAGTCCTCGTGTCCGGCTCGCCAGGCCGCAACCGAGTCGTCCCCTTCCCCTTCATCGCGAGCGTGGTCGAAATCGACGTCACCGAGTCGGCTGACACGCACGTCGGTCACCTCGATCACCGCGACCCGGCGGCCGGCGGAGTCGACCACAGCCGCTCGGGTGCCCACCACCGGCAGCGGCTCGCCGTCAATCTCGTAGTCCTGGAGCAGGCCGGTGGTGGTGGTCTTGGTCCCGTCGAGCACGGCAGCGACCAACTTGTCGCGCAGCGGGCCAGGGAAGGCGAATTGGAACGAGGGCAGATCAGCGATCACCCGGACGAGGGTAGTACGGTGTCCGCTGAGGTTCACCGGGTATCCGGTGGACACCGAACAACCACCCCGGCAGGGCTCCGCGTCGGCGTCGAGCTCAGACGAGCAGCCCGCCTGTTGCACGGATGTTCTGACCAGTGATCCACTGCGCGTCGGACCCGGCGAGGAAGGCGACCACGGCCGCGATGTCGTCGGGCCGGCCGAGCCGTTGCAACGCGGTGACGGCGGCGGTTTGGGCGAGCGCCTCCGGGGGGTTGGCGGCGCGCAGCAGGTCGGTGTCGGTCGCGCCGGGCGAGATCGTGTTGACGGTGATGCCACGGGCGCCGAACTCTCGGGCGGCGACCGCTGTGAACTGTTCGAGCGCGGCTTTGCTGGCGCAGTAGAGGGAGTGGCCGGGCGCCGGCACCACCGTGTTGAGGGTGGAGATGTTGATGATGCGGCCCTTGTCCCGTAGCACTGGCGCCGCTTCTCGCATGGCCAACACGGGAAACTTGGTGTTGACCGTCAAGACCCGGTCGAACTCGTCCTCGGTGATGTCCGCGATCAGCGCCCGGGGGTTGACAGCGGCATTGTTGACGAGAATGTCCAAGCCGTCGCGAACCGGCTGGAACATCGCCGAGATGTTGGTGAGATCCTCCTGGTCGGCGCGAACGGCGATCGTGCCGGCGAGTTGGCTGACGAGGTCGTCGGCCGCCGCCCGATTCTCCCTGTACGTGAACACGACCGTTGCGCCTTCGCGGGCGAGCCGATGCACGATCGCCCGGCCGATTCCCCGCGAACCGCCGGTCACGAGCGCGGTCTTACCGGTGAGCCTCATGCCGGGGACGCTAGCCGGGGGAGCGCTCCTGGTATTGAAAGAATGCGCACAGCTCGGTCGGGGTCAGGCCGGACATGGCG
Organism: Micromonospora sp. NPDC047620; assembly: GCF_043205005.1. Lineage (NCBI taxonomy): Bacteria > Bacillati > Actinomycetota > Actinomycetes > Micromonosporales > Micromonosporaceae > Micromonospora > Micromonospora sp. NPDC047620. The sequence goes on from NZ_JBIDDG010000008.1 coordinate 130,522, forward strand.
CGTACCTCACGGTTGAAGTGCGGCTGGTCGGCGTAACCGCAGTCGACCGCCGTCTGCGGCAGGCCGGCGGACCGGGTGAGCATGCGCAGGGCACGCTGAAACCGAGCGATCCTGGCGACAGTTCCGGGCGACAGGCCGATCTGTCGCTGGAACCGGAGCTCGAGGGTGCGCCGGCTGACACCGAGCTCGTCGGCCAACGCGCTGATCCGGAGCCGATCCGCCGATCGCTGGAGTCGCCGCCAGGCGCGCGTCGTCAGCCCGTCCGGTCGCGTGTCCGCGGCGAGCCGAGCGGTCAGGAAGTCGTCCAGCACCGCGAACCACGTCGGCCGGTCCGGTGCCTCCCCGAGCCGCTCGGCCAACTCCACCTCCTGGTGGCCGAAGACGTCCGCCAGCCGGAAGGTGCCGCCGGCCAGCTCCCGCATCGGCACGCCGAGGAGCGCGGTCACTCCGGCCGGCGTCAGGCCGATCGAGACGCCGTCCCCCCAAGCGGTCTGCTCGTAGACGACGGGGTCACCTCGGGGCCCGGTGACCACCCTGCTCGGCCCGGCGAAGTCGACGATCATCGTGGCCAGGTTCATCGGCAGGGCCCGGTGCCGTAAGGCTGCCCCCGAACCTGAGCGGAAGCCCCCGTAACCCACGACATACGGCCGCAGTCGCGGATGCGGGAGGCTGGCGATCGTCTCGCACGCCTCGGGAGGGACCCGCACCGGTATGGAGTGCACGTGGCTCACGCAGCCATCATCCACACACGTCAGGGGACGGGTGGGCGGGTCGATGCGTGATCTCGAAGCGGTCGCGTAGCGGAAGGCAGCCGTGGATCAGCGCCATCGCCCCCGTACCACCTCCCGTTTCCTCTGCCGACCGTTCCGCGCCGTGGCCACCGCACCGATTTCCGGGCGCCAGCCGTCCTCGTGCCACTCTCGTGCCGCCCCGCCGGGGAGGACGGCCAGTTGCGCGGTTACCCTGCGGCGGTGGCGGTCGGTGAGGACGGGGAGCGGTTGGCGGCGTCGCTGGCTGACCGGCTCGACGCGGTCTCTTTCACCGACCTGACGACGGACCAGGTCACCGCCCGGCTGATCGGCGCGGTGGTCGACTGGGCGGAACAGCGGGGCTGGCGGGTCTACCGGCGGGCGTCCAGCGTGCTGCCGCTGCCACCGCCGATGTCCGCACAGCAGTCGGTGCTCGACGTGGCCTGTGCCCGCCCGGACGGCCCGCCGGTCGTCGTCGAGGTCGATCACGGTACGCGCCGCCGCACGTGGGAGAAGCTGCTCGCCGAGGCTGACGCGGGGCGGATCCCGCTGTGGGTGCGCTGGGGTGCCGGCCGGTTCACGGCACCGCCTCCGCCGATCCGGATGGTGACCTGCGAGGTGAGTCGGCGACCGGACCCGACTGGCCGGGGCAGGGTGCACAGCCGCTCGCCGCGAGCGGACAAGCTGCCGCCGGCGCACTCCGCCGTGCGGGTGGGAGCGGTCGCCGCCGTCGAACTGCCGCTGCCGCCGCCGGCGTCACCCGACGTCGAGGACTGAGAGGGCCCCGCCCCGGCCGCAGGCGGCACGGCACTGCCGTCGCGGTCATGACCAGTTCCCACGGCGCCGCTGCCTTGCAGGCAGCAGCGCGTGAAGACGGACAACCGCCGGCTCAGGCGAAGTCGCGGTGCTTCAACTTCGCCCTCCGGCCGTCCGGATGGTGCCAGACGATGCCCTCGTACTGAGGGTGCGCCAGTAGCCAGTCACGCAGGCCGTCCAAGTCGCGCGGCACGTCCAGCCTCTCCGCGTCGTCGTGCGGTACGAGCTCGTGGCCCCGCACGCCCTCGGGGTTCCCGTTGATCTTCGGGCCGATCAGCTCGTAGGTGCCGGGGCGGAGCCGTTCGGGCGAGCCGGCGAGGGCCTCGGCGTGGTACCTCGCGTACGGCGACTGCTCGACCGGTTCCCAACCCACGGTCTTGCCCGTGACCTCGTCCGTCATCACCGGCCGGTAGCCCGGCGGCCGCGTCCGGCCAGGCCGCACCTCGCGCCGTGCCCACCAAATGCCGTCATCGTCGAGCATCACGCAGGTGCCGTCGTACTTGCGCGTCGGCGTTCCCTCGCCGTCGAGGACCCACTGGCAGGCAGGGTTGGCCTCGGGCAGGACGCGCTTGCGGTCGTCCGGGTCGCGGCGGAACAGCGTGGGGATCTTGTTCACGTCCGCATGGTCTCACCAGCGCAAAACGGATATCAGCTCGCGTTGCCGGCGGGGCTGACGCAGTGCCAGGCGCTGTCGGTGCGCACGGCCGTCAGCGCCCTGCCCCACCTTCTCCGGCACCTGCGCCAGCGATCCGGCTGCCCGCGCTGCCCCGGATCCTGGTGATGATCCACTGTGGGATCATGGCGGCTCATGCGCGATCTCGGCGCCGGAACATCTGGGGGACTGTGTGCGCGGACCAGCGCGACGACTGACCATCTCGATCATCTCCGCCACCGTCGCGGCGGTGGGGCTCGCTTCGCCCGCTCAGGCCGCGACGAATCCGTTCACCGCGGCGCAGGCGTGCAACAACGACTTCGGTGGCTCGTGGGCGTACGCCGGTGACGGGCACCGGTCGATCTACGCGCCGGATGGCACCAAGGTGGGCGACGTCTACCTGATGTACAACAGCGCCACCGCGTACAACTGTGTCGCCACCCTCAAGCGGGTGGCTGTCGGCTCGACGACCGGGGTTTCCGCCGGGATCCGGGTGGAGGGTGGTTCCTGGGTCTACGACTCCGGAAACTTCAAGTACTACGCCGCGATCCAACGCTCTGCCCGTGACAAGTGCGTGATGTACAGCGGCGAGGTCCTGTACGGCACCAGTTGGCAGGGCGCTGGCCGGTACAGCTGGGGCAACTGCGGCTGAGCTGCCCTCAGCCCGGACCCACCGATGGGCACTGACCGGCCCGGCCGTGCAACTCGTACGCCAGGCCGCTCAGCAGGCCAGCGAAGAACCGGTCCCACCGCCGGAGACCATCCGGCGGTGGGAACCTGCCGGGGACCAGTGGTGCCCCCGACCGCTGACGCGAACCCCCGGGGCTCACCGGAGGTATTGACAGATCACTTTGGGCGCACTGAGGATTGGCGCAGTCCCACCGACCGTCACCGGAGCAGCCTCCCGTCTATCAGCCTGACGACGTTTCCGCAGCTCGGCGATGCGGCCAGCGTCGGTCCGCCGCAACCGGACAGCACCACCTTCCACCGGTCGTGGCGCCGTGGCGCGCGACCGACGGGGCGGAGCCGCGTACCCCGGGCGGGCCCCTCGGCCATCTCGTTCGGTCACCCGTGCCGACGAACAGAAGGGTCGACAGATGCGTGATCCCCTAGGTCCCCGGTGGCGACGCCGCCTTCCCCTCCCCGCCGTGCTGGCCGGGGCCGTGGCCGTGGTGCTGCTGGTCAGCCCGGCCTCGGCCACCGCGCCGTCCGCCGCCCCCGCCGTCGACCTGGTCCGGGTCGGCGACGAGGAGGCGAACGTCGTCGAGGTGCTGCTCGCCGGCACCGCACAGTTGGACGCCCTCGTCGCCACCGGCGTCGACCTCGACCACCACGTCGCCCGCACCGAGAACGGCGTCGTCGCGCACGCGGTCGTCACGGCCGGCGAGGCGGCGGCGCTGACCGAGGCCGGCTTCACGCTCGGCAAGGTGCTGCACCGGCCCGCCGACGCGCGGGAGCGGGTGGCGGAACGCGAGGCGACCATCGCCGGCCACATGGCCGAGAACCGGCAGTTCGCCACCGCCGCGGCCGACCCGGCCGCCCCGGACGCCTCCGACGTCAAGATCATCCGGGCGGACTGGTACACCTCCGGGACCAGCCAGATCCTCTCCGTCGAGGCGAAATGGGCGCAGGGCCAGACGGCCGCGACCCCCCTCACCGTCGAGCGGGACAGTGGCCCCGGCACCGAGTTCGGCTCCGGCGGGACGCAGACCATCTCCCGGTTCGTCGACGCCGGCGTCTACCTGTACCACCGGGGCGCCGCCACGGTGACCAGCCGCCCCGACCGCATCCGGATCACCAGCCCGACCGGCGACGTGGCCGTCGCGCAGGTGCGGGAGTGGCTGCCGACCCCGGGCACCGGCCCCGAGGGCCCGGGCTACCAGAAGGACTTCGTCACCAGCTACCTGACGCCCACCGAGCTGTACGCGCGGATCCACCAGCTGGCCGCCGAGTTCCCGCGGCTCGCCGAGGTCGTGGAGTTGCCCTACAAGACCAACGGCTACCGGCGGCACGCGCAGGCGGTGCTCGGCACCGCCACCGCCAGCCGCGTCGCGGTGGACTCCCTCGCCTGGGGCCATGAGGGCGGCAACGCCATCTCGGTGGAGCTCGCCGACCCGGGCGCGGCGAACACGCCGCTGTCGGTGACCGTCACCGGCTCCGCGGTACGGGTCACCCTGGGCACCGACGGCGCGGGTGCGGTGACCAGCACCGCCGCCCAGGTCGTCGCGGCGCTCAACGCCGGCGCCGGGGCGCTGCTGCGGGCGTACACCTATCGGGGCAGCCCGGGCACCGGCGTGGTCGCGCCGGCGCCGCGGACCCCGCTCAGCGACGGCCTCAGCGCGCCCGCCAGTGTCTCCCGCGACCCGCATCCGGTGTACGCGATCCGGATCGGCAAGCACCGCGACGGCTCGAAGCTCGGCGTGCTCGCCTACGCCCAGGAGCACGCCCGCGAGTGGGTGCCGCCGCTGGTCACCATCGAGACCGCCGAACGGCTGCTGCGCAACTACGCCCACGACGGCCAGACCAAGCAGCTGCTGGACAACCTCGACATCTGGATCGCCCCGTCGGTCAACCCCGACGGCGGGCACTACTCGTTCTACGACTTCAACTCCCAGCGCAAGAACATGACCAACCACTGCCCGTCGACCGGGTCCGCCGACTTCCTGGCCCGCAACTCGTGGGGCGTGGACAACAATCGCAACTACACCGAGTACAGCCTCTTCGACGGCTACTCCGGCGCGTCGTCGAGCTGCACCAGCGGCACCTACGCCGGCCCGAGCGAGCTGTCCGAGCCGGAGAACCGCAACGTCGACTGGCTGGCCGCCCGCCCGAACATCAGGTTCTCGATGAACCTGCACTCGTCGGGCAACTACTTCATGTGGTCGCCGGGGGCGTACGCGCTGCCCGACCGGGTCTCCGCGCCGCGGCCGACCCTCGCCGAGGAGTCGGCGTTCTGGGGCGCGTCGTCGCGGATCCTGGCCGCCATCAAGCGGCACCGCAACATGGCGGTCACCCCGGCGCGCACCGGCCCGATCTCCGACGTGCTCTACTCGGCGGCCGGCAACTCCGGGGACATGCTCTGGTACAAGTACGGCATCTACGCCTGGAACTTCGAGGTCGGCACCTCGTTCCAGCCGGAGTGGCACGAGGCGCACGACGAGACCATGGAGTTCGCCAACGGCCTCGTCGAGCTGATGCGAGTGGCCCGTGACTTCGCCAAGGACGACAGCCGGCCGCACAGCACGCTGACGGTCGCGCCGAGTTCGACGCCGGGCATGGTGAACGTGACGTTCTCCACGAGCGAGCCGGCGGCGGTCTTCTACACCCTCGACCGCGGCGCCCCGACGTACGCGTCGACCCTCTACGGCTCCGCCGGCGTCCGCGAGGGCGGGGAGACGCTGACCGTCCCGGCGGGCACCCCGGTCCACTGGTTCTCGGTGGACTCGGCGGGCAACGTCGAGAACAACTACCGCCCTGACGGCAACGGCACGAACTACCGCAAGGACACCGCCGTCCTTCCTGCTGGCTGAGGTCCTCCGGCCGGTACCGACGGCCCACCGTGTCCTCGCCGCGGAGCCGCGAACGGCGCGGACCACCTCGGGTGGTCCGCGCCGTTCCCGTGCTGTCGGCTGCCGGTCAGGCGATCGGCAGGTTGTGGAAGGTCAGCAGCCCACTACCCGTGGCGTTGACGATCCACGGGCCGGCGCGCAGGTGGCTCAGGTAGCTCACCCCGGTCGCCCCGTCGGCCGGCGCGGAAAGCGTCAGCGCCAGCCGGCCGCCCGCCCGGTATTCGACGTCGGTGACCGTCGCCGTGCTGCCGTGGATCCGGAAGTCGGCGGCGACACCAGGATCGACGACCAGCGGGTCGTCGCTGCGCAGCTGCACCGTCACCTCGGTGCGCTCCGGATTGGAGAACGACGCGGAGCGCGGGTTGGGTGGTGCCACCCCCGCACTGGGGCCGTGATACAGGTCGCGGGCCACCACGGCGAACGTGTGGTCACCCATCTCCCGGTAGCCCTGCTCCCAGGCGTAGTGGCACCCGTCGTGGCCGGACAGGCCGTTCGTGGACAGCAGGGTGACGCCGAGCGTGTCACCCATCTGCCGCTGCGCCTCCCGCAGCGCTCCGGTGGTGCTGTTGCCGCAGGGGGATGTGCGGACCTGGTAGACGAAGTACCGGGCGCCGTCGCCGACGCGGGTGCCGATCTCGCTGCGCCAGTCGGCGAGCAGCGCGGTGAACCCTGAGACGTGGACGGCGGCGTTGTCGCTGTCGGACTCGCCCTGGTACCAGAGGAGCCCGCGCACGTCGGCCTGGACTCCGGCGGCGACCAGTCGTTGCCGCAGCCGCCCGTAGTTGGTGCCGATGGCGTCGGGGTCGGCGTCGTCGCGCTGGAAGAACGAGATGGGTCGGCCGCCGTGGCCGCCGTTGACGAGGGCGACCGGGACGCCGTAGACGTCGACGATCCGGCGGGCCATGCGAATGCCCCACTGGCCGACGGAGCCGGGCTGGTTGGTGACCTCGCTGCCGGCGTAGTTCCAGCTGCGGTCCGCCGCGGACAGCACCGGGTCCGCGGTGGGCGAGCCGTAGCTGCGGATGAACGTCGACTCCTCGCCGGCGGACGAGCCCCGGTACACGGCGGAGACGGCGTTGGACTGGCCCTGGATGACGTAGACGTCCCCGGCCACGATGCCCTCCCACAGGCCGGCCCGACGGGTGACGCCGGCACCGAGCGCGCGCAGCTCGAACCGGTACTCGCGCAGCGCGGCGTCGATGCGGGGGCTGAACGAGAAGTCGCGCCGGTCGGTGACCTCCGTGGTGTAGGTCCACTCGTCCTCGCCGCTGGTCACCGTCAGTTGTACCGCCTTGACCCGTGGATCGGTGACTGTCCCGGACACGGGCACCGTTGCCCCGTTCGAGGCGTCCCGTGGGTACAGCTGGCGGTCCTGCGGGTGCTGGTCGAGGGCGAGCACGGAAGGCCGGGCGTACACGGTGAGCCGGCGCTGCGTGAAGGCGCCCGCGTTCCCGGCGAAGGTCCAGTCCGGGTGCCCGCTGGTGGCGGAGCCGATGCCGAGAGAAAGCGGCGCCCCGGCGGAGGTGAAGGTGTTGACCGCGAGCACCGTACGGGGCGTCACGGACGACGGGCGGGTGGCGCCGACCTGGTGCACCTGGAAGGACCCGTACCCGCCGGACGGGTTGACGGTGTCGTCGGCGTCGTAGACGTTCGGCGAGGCACCGGAGATCTGGCGGGACGACCCGCTGCCGTACGTGTTGGGCCACATCTCCACATGACCGGCCAGGTCGGTGCCGGTGGTGACGCCCGGGACGTTCGACGCGACCTCCAGGTCGCTGACCCGCTGTCGGATGATCTCCCCGGTGCGGGTCGGCAGGCCGAGCCGGCCGGCGTCGGTGGTGAACGGCGCCATCGCCGTCCACACCCACTGCGGGCCCGCCGGAGTAGTCAGCTCCAGGCAGTATCCGACCCGGTCGAAGCCGGCGGCCACCTCGGCGGTGCGGTCGAAGGCGTACGGCGGCGTCTGGTTCAACCAGCTGGCCCGTTCGGGCAGGTCCAGCGCGAGGACGGGAGTGAAGTCGGCCATGCCGTCGACGTTGGCGGCGCACGAGGTGCCGTCGATCGGCCTGGGGCTGACCGGACCGGGGTCGGCGCCGGCGGCAGCCGGCGGCCCGAACCCCATGCCGACGGTGGACAGGAGGAGGCTTGCTGCGGCGTTGGCGGCACGGCGCGTGTCGCGTGTCGGCCGGGAATGGTGTGGACGGGGCATGACTCGAACCTCCAGCAGGTCGGGTAGGTCGGGTCCGCCGGATCGGCGTGGGTCATGCCTAGCTATCGATATTCATCAACCGCAATGCGCATGCGGCGAGTGGTGGGATCGCCGCGGCGGGAGCGCACGCCACGGCGACGAGCGGGTGACCGGTCGCCGGGTGTCGTTGCCTCGCCTCGGCCAAACTGCGAGACGACGACGGCGGTCACCGGCGGCCCATCGGGGACCACCGTCACGGCCACTGCTTGCTCCGCCGCCTTCGATCAGTCCGGCAGCAGCGGCATCTCCAGGCCCGGCTCGCGGCCCAGCAGGACCGCCCTGGTGAGCGCCGCCGACCCGAACCGGTCGCGTACCGCGTCCACCGCCGCGTCCAGGTCCGCCCCCGGGTCGCGGTCGAACGGCAGTGGCGGCTGCACGGGGGAGTCGTCCAGGTTGCCCACCGACACGCCGATCAGCGTCACGCCGCGCCGCTCGATCTCGGGCAGCGCCGCCCGCAGCAGCGCCCGTGCCGCCCCGAGCAGCGGTGTCGTGTCGGCGGTGGCCTTGGCCACCGTGTGCGAGCGGGTCGCGCGGGTGTAGTCGCCGAACCGCAACCGCAGCGTCACCGTCCGACCCGCCCGCGCCGCCGCCCGCATCCGCCGGGTCACCCGGTCGACCAGCCCGGCGAGGATCGCCTCCAGCTCGGCGGGGGAGTGCGGGGTGGGCCCCAGGGCGTGCTGCGCGCCCATCGACCCGCGCCGTCGGCCGACCTGCACCGGCCGGGGGTCGCGGTTGTGCGCCAGGGCGTGCAGGTGCCGGCCGGCCCCCGCGCCGAGCAGCGAGACCAGCGTCGCCTCGCCGAGGCGGGCGACCTGCCCGACGGTGCGGATGCCCCGCTCGCGCAGCTTCCCCGCGGTCACCGGCCCGACGCCCCACAGCCGCTCCACCGGCAGCGGGTGCAGGAACGTCAGCTCCTCGTCCGGCGGCACGACCAGCAGGCCGTCGGGCTTCGCGACGCCGCTGGCCACCTTGGCGAGGAACTTCGTCCGGGCCACGCCCACGGTGATCGGCAGGCCGACCCGCGCGCGCACCTCCCGGCGCAGCCGGGCGGCGATGTCGGCCGGCGGCCCGACCAGCCGCCGCAGGCCGCCGACGTCCAGGAACGCCTCGTCGATGGAGAGGCCCTCCACGACCGGGGTGGTCTGCCGGAAGATCTCGAACACCGCGCGGCTGGCCGCCGTGTACGCCGCCATCCTCGGCGGCACGACGATCGCCTCGGGGCAGAGTCGACGGGCCTGCCGGCCACCCATCGCGCTGCGTACGCCCCGGGCCTTCGCCTCGTAGCTGCACGCCAGGACCACGCCGCCGCCGACGATCACCGGCCGGCTCCGCAGGCGCGGGTCGTCGCGCTGCTCGACCGACGCGTAGAACGCGTCCAGGTCGGCGTGCAGGATGCGGGCCTCGCGCGACACGAACACATGTTCGCACGGAACGGGTCGACGTCGGCGCTGACCTGCCCGGACAGCGCCGGGCGGCCACCGCCGCGACGGCGAGGCCGAGCGGCACGCGCCCGCCGCCGTACGCCTTGCAACTCCTCACTCTGCAAGCGTTGGAGCTTGCTTCCCGGGTCGACGCCAACCGGGCTGTTCAGTCGCGGTTGCCGGCGCGGTCCCCCCGACCGGTCCGGGCACGAGTCGTCGCGCCGTGCCGTGCCTTGGCTGTCGAGGCGGTCTGGACGGCCAGGGCGTTGGCCGTCACGATGGTGGCGATGCCGAGCCACTCGTGTGGTTTCAGGACCTGGCCGAGGAGGACGAGGCCGGCGAGCGCGGCCAGTACCGGGTGGATGCTCATGAACACGCCGAAGAAGCGGGCCGGCACGGTACGCAGCGCGACCAGGTCGGCGGCGTAGGGCACCACCGAGCTGAGGATGCCCGCACCGACGGCGTAGAGGATCGCGGTGCCGGCCAGTCGTCCCTGCGCGAGCAGGGTGGCCGCGACCGGCAGGTAGAGCAGCGCGGACACCAGGTCGCCGCCGCCGGTGCCTGCAACCCCGGCAGGCGGGCCCCGACGAGCCGGTTGAGCAGGATGTACGCCGCCCAGCACGCCGCCGCGAGCAGGCCGAGCCCCACTCCGAGGTGGTCGCTGGCCGGGCCGGGTAGGACCAGGACGTACACGCCGACGCAGGCGCCCGCCGCGCAGAGCAGGTCGAGCCGGGTTCGGGAACCGGCCAGGGCGACGGCGAGCGGGCCGAGGAACTCCAGGGTGACGGCCAGGCCGAGCCCGATCCGGTCGATCGCGGTGTAGAGGCTGAGGTTCATCGTGGCGAAGACCAGCCCGAGCAGCAGGGTCGGCCACCATTGGGCCCAGGTGAAGCGACGCAGGTTCGGGCGTACGGTCGGCAGTAGCACCGACGCCGCGACGAACTGCCGCACGGCGACGACCCCGGCGGGCCCGAGGGCGGCGAACGCGTGCGCCCCCACGGCCGCCCCGACCTGGTTGCTCGCCGCGCTTGCGGTCATCGTGGCGATCCCGTGCAGCAGCGGCCCACGGTCGTCGCCGGTCGGTCGGCGGGGGCCCTGAGCAGCAACTTCACCTGCCGTCTTCACGGTCATGACGGCAGTGTCGACGCGCGCCGACCAATACCAGAAATGCACCAGCCGCCAGAGTTATACGCTCGGCGTATGGATGTGCAGCTGCGTCAGCTCCGCACGCTCGTCGCGGTGGTCGACGCCGGAACCTTCACCGACGCGGCGGCTGTCCTGGGAGTCTCCCAAGCGGCGGTCTCGCGTTCCGTCAGCGCCCTGGAGGCGGCGCTCGGCGCTCGCGTGCTCCAGCGAACGACCCGGCACGTCTCGCTCACCGGCACCGGCACCCGCGTCGTCGCCGCCGCGCGCCGGGTGCTCGACGAGGTCGCCCACCTGCGACGGATCGTCGAGGAATCCCGCACCGAGCTGCGCGTCGGCTACGCCTGGGCGGCGCTGGGCAAACACACCAGACGACTGCAGAAGACCTGGGCCGCCGCCCACCCCCAGGTGCCGCTGGTGTTCGTCCAGTCCAACACCCCGACCGCCGGGCTCAGCGAGGGCACGGCCGACGTCGCCGTGATCCGCCGGCACCTGGTCGATCCCCGCTTCGAGACCGCACTGCTCGGCGTGGAAACCCGCTACGCCGCCGTGGCCACCGACAACCCGCTGGCCCGGCGGCGATCGATACGCACCGCCGACCTGGCCAGATACCCCGTCGCCATCGACAGCCGAACCGGCACCACCACACCCGCCCTGTTCCAGCCGGGCGCCGAACCCGCGACCATCCGCACCACCCACGGCGTCGACGAGTGGCTCACCCTCATCGCCGCCGGCCAGGCGGTCGGCATCACCTCCGAGGCCACCGCCAACCAGAACCCCAGGCCAGGGGTGGCGTACCGCGCCGTCCGCGACGCCCAGCCGATACCGGTCTGGCTGGCCTGGTGGAAGGACGACCCACCCGCCCACCTCACCGAACTCGTCAACCTGGCCTGCGAAACCTACCGGGCGGTCCAACCCCGGCAGGGCCGCCCCGCGTAGTGGAGGGCGCCGCCCATGACGAACATCCCGCGCCCGCGCCCGCCGATCCCACTGCCGGCGAAGACTTGACCACCACGCCAGCCGACAGGGCGGGTGATGTGGAGGTGTGAGGAGCTGTCAGGCGACGCGCGGGGCAGCGACGATCGGGAGCAGGCCGCGAGGGGCGGGCCGGTCGATCTCGCCGGTCTGCTCCACGGCCGAGGCGGCACGGGGGCGGGCCGGTGCGGCGCCCTGCGCGGGCCCGTCCGGGGCGGGGGCGGTGATGTCGGTGAGCAGCGACAGCAGCCTCGGCAGGTCGGCGGCGGCCAGCCGGAAGGACCCCCGGCACACCGTGCCCGACCACAGGGACAGCACCACGGCGCCCCGCTCGGGATGCCAGCTCACCCGCATCGTCCGGTCGCTGCCGCGCAGGTCGGTGAACAGGTCACCGAAGCTCGGCATCGGTAACACTTCTCCCATCCGTCAATAATGCCGGACGATCGACAGGCGGCAAAGGCCGTCGGGGCCGCCTACAAGTCGTCGAAGGGGCGGGCGTAGGTGAACTCGCCCCGGATCGACGGCTGCCAGGCGCTCATCGGACGCGCCATGAAGTACTGCGGCCCCCACGGCTGCGGCGGGGTGACGCCGAGGTCGACGGCCGGGCCGAACCCGAAGCGGGGGTAGTAGTCGGGGTGGCCGAGGAGCACCACCAGCGGCTCGTCGAGCGCGTCGGCCGCGCCGAGCACCGCGTGCATCAGCGCGGAGCCGACCCCGCGCCGCTGCCAGGCCGGCAACACGCCGAGCGGCCCCAGCCCCAGCGCGACCGGCTCGCCGGCCACCCGGCCCCGGGTGCACACCACGTGCCCCACGACCTGCCCGTCGTCGTCGGTCGCGACGAGGGAGAAGGCGGGCAGCCACCCGGCGTCCGCCCGCAGCGCGTCCACCAGCCCGGCCTCCACCGGTACGGCGTCCGGCTTGTCGGGGTCGGCGAAGGCGGCGAGGTGCACCGCCCGGACGGCGTCGATGTCGGCGGGGGTCTCGCGTCTGATCAGCACCGTGCCACGATATGCGGGGCGGGCCTCCCGGCGCCCCCGATTATCGGCGCCGACCGTTCAGTCCGCGCGCTGCCGGCGGGTGTGGCGCACGAGCTGCGCCAGCGCGACCAGCGGCAGCACCCCGACGGGGTACCAGGCGAGGTCGACCGGGTCGAACTGGACGCCGAGCACGAGCCGGGCCACCAGGCTGCGCGCCGACAGCGCCGCCGGGATGCCCGTCAGCTGCGACACCTCGACCGCCCAGCAGAAGGCGACCGCCACCGCGCCCGCCGACAGCGGCGCCGTGCGCGGCCGGAGGAACAGCACCCCGGCCCAGACCATGGACCCGTACAGGGCGGTGCCGGAGTGCTGTTCGAGGCCGCCGCCGGCCGTCGCGCGGATGACGAGGGCGACGGCGAGGAACACGGCCGCCGCCGCGAGCATCAGGATCCGGCACCGCCGAGGAGTGATCGACATTCCGGCGATGCTAGGCGGTGTTTCAGTTCCGCTTCAACGTCTGATTCCAGCCGGTCGTTTCTGACCACAAGGTGCATTAGCCTGGCCCGGTGCCAAGGGGCGACGAGGACGACGAGCTGCTGCTCGGCGTACTGGAGTGCTACGAGCGCGCGGTGCGCCGGGTGGCGCAGGACTTCGCCCGGCGGGGTGCTGTCATTGAGCCAATGGGCGTGTACCTGGACGCCCTCGACGCCTTACACGTGTGCTTCGGCAGGCGGGGGCAGGAGGGCATCCTGGGCAGCCTGCCTCCAACCCGCGACCCGGAGTTGGCGGTCGTCGAGATGGCCGACCTGCTGCAGGAAAAAGAGTTCGATGAGGGCGACACCACCTGGCCGGGATGTCTGCCCGACCACTCTCATCCTCCTACTGCGGCCCTCGTCTACGGCGTTGCCTGCTGGCAGTGTCCGCGCAGCCACGCATCCGTCTTCCCGATCGGATAGCCAATCGGCACTACGGCAACCGATCAGTCACGACGACGACGGTTGTGGATGATCGGGTGGCCGATGCGGTGCCGGACAGCCCCCCGTGGGTGACTATCTGAGTGACGATCGAGGAGCACAAGGCCGGACGTCGGTGGACTACGGGGGACGGGAGAGCTGGCGTAGCCCGGTAGTTGCCGGAGGTCGGTGGGTGTTGATCGTTGCCTGGGGGTCAAGGGGTCGATGAGGACCAGGTCAGGCCGTCGCGGCTGTTAGCGTCCGGGGGTGGACCTCGATAAATGCCTCACCCTGGCTGAGGAACTGGTTCAGCGCGCCTGCCCGCCGCAGCGGGTCGCCCGGTATGTGGGGCAGGGTATGGACGTCAGCGCCCCCGGTTACCACATCGTGTCCGTCGCGGTCAGCGATGACTTTTGGAGGAGTCGGCCGAGCGCTGGGAAGAGGTCCGGGGCCATTTCGAGGCCAAGCGCGCACTGCTCGTGGCGGCGCTCACGGCCACGTGGGACTTGCCCCGCCCTCGGACCTTTCGCGCCGACCCCCATCGGGCGATCCGGGGTGAGCCGCTGCCACCGCTCGCCGATGCACTTGTCGCGTTCGTTACGGGCGCCGACACCTGGTACCGCCACGTCGAAGTGTCTGCGTCAGTTTGGGCCAGTGGGACAAGGAGTTCCCGATCCAACTCGTCCTGGCCGTGGGCGAGCTTGGGTGTGGTGGGCGACGTGAGGCAGCCGAGAGGCAGCGAACGCAGCAGCAACGATCGGCGGCGGACGACGCAGGACAGCAAAACGGCCATGCTCGGCACCATCAAGTGGCACCCAAGAGCGTCCAACAGTGGCGCTCATCCGCGTTCACACTCTTGACAATTGTTCGATCCTGCACCGGTGCGCATCCGGGTGCCAGTGGTCGTGCCGCTGAGAGAGCCCCGCCTCGGCGATCGAATCCCAACGAAGTTGGGCTGGCACGTCGGTCACGAGTCCCGCCTTCGGGTCGGCTACCGTCCTGCGCCATGACGCAATTTCGTGTGCGATCCCGGTACCGGGATGGGCTTGTGCTGGCCTACGAGATTCCTGTCGGCTCAGCGCCGGTGTCGGACGTGGTGCCCGCAGCGACCTTTCCCGTTGGGGCGCACATGGAGTTGGACGACCATGCCGTAGCACCCGACCTGAGCCGCGCTGTGTACGCGATGCCCGACCACGTGACGTGTATCGACCGTACCGGACGGAGGCTGTGGCAGCTTGACTTCATCCCCGCTGCGGCACCGTGGCCCATCGCCCATAGCTGCTGCGCCTACTCCTTGGACGGAATGATCGTATGGGTGTTCCGACCTGACGCGACGGCGCGCGGTACCGGGGCCGATCAGTGGTTGGCCGTCGACGCGGGTACCGGCCGGGTGATGGCGCAGGTGGACTTGTGTTCGGCCGGTCAAGGGGGCAGGCACTTCACCCATCCAGACGGCAGGCACATGCTGCTGAATGTGGGGGAAGGGCAGGATGGCTCGCTGATCTACCGGGGCCGCTTCGAGAACGGTCGGATCGAGCTGACCGAGTATCCGTGGCCGGATCGGGTCCTTGTCGCCGTAGCGCCGGACGGCCGCCATTTCATGACCGTGGACCACGATCAGCAGGACGCCGCTTTCCATGCGTATCCCGACGGCGCAGTCGTCGCGCGAGTAACGGCGGAGTCGCTCGACCATGATCCCGACGGCGTGTTCGTCGAGTGGGTTGGCGGCTACCTCGGCGACGACACCGCCGTTGTGACCGTCATCGGCGAGGCCGACGATGAGGAGGAATGGGTCGAGCGGTACATCGTCGACCCGCGAACCGGCGAGGTCCGAGGGCAGCTGGCCCTGTCCGCTGAACAGTACGACTTCGAACCGCTCGGCGACGGCTCTTGGCTCACCACCGCCGACGACCATCGGCTTCAGCGCCAAGCCCGTTGACGGAGCGAGCCGGTCGGTAGGGCTTCGTAGTCGCGGGCCACCCGAGCGTGAAGGGCTTGCAGCCCAACGGTGATCATCTGAGTGTCTAAGAGGTCGCGCAGACAGGCGCGGGGGCTGGTGTTGGTCATGCACGACAACGGCACAACATCGGCACGGTCCGCCGCCAGGCAGTGGATAGCATGATCGTCGTGGCAGAGCTGGAAGAGCTGGTCCTGACTCCCGGCGAGCGGGTTCGGGGGGTCCGAGTCGACAGTGTGATGTTCAGGATGGACTGGACTGGTGAGGATTACCCAGGCCAGCTGGCGGCGTTCGTGGCTGGTCGGGTACGGGCCTTCGGGGCAGAGCCGACAGACGTCGACACCGACGTCCTCTACCACGCGGCCGAGGCTGACCCGACTCTGCGCCGCGGTGATTTCCCGGTCCGCCAGCTCGA
Source organism: Micromonospora sp. NPDC047620 (assembly GCF_043205005.1). NCBI lineage: Bacteria > Bacillati > Actinomycetota > Actinomycetes > Micromonosporales > Micromonosporaceae > Micromonospora > Micromonospora sp. NPDC047620. The sequence continues at coordinate 146,397 of NZ_JBIDDG010000008.1, forward strand.
TCATCTGTCCGGTGTGCTGGCAGATCTCGGCTGCACGCTTGTGGTGCGGGACAACGGCACCGACACCCACGAGGTACTGGTCGCGCTGACCGGTGAGCGTGAGCTGACCGGGTTGATGCACCAGGGCCTCCCGGTGCGGGCCTGGGACTCGGAACCCGAAGAGACCCTGGTCAGCCTGGACTGCCCGAACTGCTCGGAGATGCTGGTCTGGCAACTGTCGGCGACCCAGACCCTGGCCGACGAGCGCTGCGATTGTGGAGCGGTGTTGTTCGACGCCACTGGCCGCCCACTGCCCAACGTCACTCTCCACGACTGACCGCTCAGTGCCCCTGGCCTCGGCTCATCTTCACCGATGTACTGCTCATCGAATGCGGCGCCCGCTGATCCGCACGACCCTCGACGAGGCGAAAACTGTGCCTGCTGGTGATCGTCGGCGTCCGAGTCGACGGCCGTAAGGAACTCGTCGCCCTCGCCGAGGGCTACCGCGAGTCGGCCGGGTCGTGGGCCGACCTGCTACGCGACTGCAAGCGGCGGTAAGAAGGCCCTGGCCGAGATCTGGAACGCCGAGGACCGTGACCACGCCCGCCGCGCCGTGGCCGCGTTCGAACTCGCCTACGGCGCAGATTCGGCCGGGCCGTCCCAAGATCGTCGATGATCTGGACGAACTCCTCGCGTTCCGCGACTGCAGCAGTGCGGTATGCGCGCTAGGTCGGCCCAGTCCGCCTGCCCTGCCGAAACGGTCCGGACCGAACGGGCCGGATCCCGTACGCTCCGGCCGTGTTCACGATGGACGACCTTGACGACGTGTAGGCGTACCAGCGCCGGCCCGACGTGTGTCGCTGGATGCTCGGCAACGAGCCGCGCAGCCGCGAGCAGTCGCGGGAGTCGGTGGCGACGATGACCCGCGAGGACGGGCTGCGTGTTGAGGGCGACATCCTGACCCTGGCCGCCGAGCTGGACGGGCGGGTGACCGGAACCGTCGAGCTGGTCTGGCGGAGCCAGGCCGACGGCACCGCCGAGATCGGGTACGTCTTCAGCCCGGAGTTCTCAGGCCGGGGGCTGGCCACCGAGGCGGTGGCGGCGCTGTTGGGATGGGGTTTCGAGGAGTTCGGCCTGCACCGCGTTTACGGCCGGTGCCACGCCGGCAACGAGGCGTCGGCCCGGCTGATGACCCGGCTGGGGATGCGGTGCGAGGCGCGGCATGTCGAGGGTTACCTGTTCCGCGGCGAGTGGGCCGACCGGCCCGTGTTCGCGATGTTGGCCCGGGAATGGCTGTCGCGATCGGCGCTCCATGGCTGACGTAGGAGTCCGTGACGCGCGGCTGACAGGCGGTCACGGCATCGCGGTCGGCGAGGGCGGGGCGCTGCCGCCCCGCGGCGCCTCCGCCGCCATCAGGCGTACGATCTCCGCCCGGTCGGCGGCGGACGGCAGACCCCAGCCGGGACGGTACCCGTACACCTCGTGCAGCGGGTGGGAGGCGGTGCGGCCGTCGAGGACCTCGATGGCGTCGGTGTCGATCAGGCCCGGGTGCTCGACGCCGCACGCCTCGGCGACGTTGACCAGGTCACGCCGCAGGGTCCTGACGTAGTTGGCCGCGCGGACCGACTTCCGGGTCGGATCGAGGCCCCGGGCGAGCCACGGGTTCTGTGTGGCGACGCCGGTGGGGCACGTGTCGGTGTGGCACTTCTGGGCCTGGATGCAGCCGATCGCCAGCATCGCCTCCCGGCCGACGTTGACCATGTCGCAGCCCAGCGCGAACGCCACCACGGCGTTGTCGGGCAGGCCGAGCTTGCCGGCACCGACGAAGACCACCTGCTCGTGCAGGTCGCGTTCGGCGAAGACCTTGTAGACCCGGGTGAAGCCCTGCTGGAACGGCAGCGACACCGAGTCGGTGAAGATCAACGGCGCGGCGCCCGTGCCGCCCTCGCCGCCGTCGACGGTGACGAAGTCGACCCCGCGCCCGGTGTCGCGCATCAGGGTGGCCAGCTCCTCCCAGAAGCCGAGGTCGCCCACCGCGGACTTGATGCCCACCGGCAGGCCGGTCTCGGCGGCGAGCAGCTCCACCCAGTCGAGCAGGCTGTCGCAGTCGGAGAACTCGGCGTGCCGGGACGGGCTCACGCAGTCCCGCCCTGGCGCGATGCCCCGGGTCGCGGCGATCTCCGCGGAGACCTTGGCGGCCGGCAGCAGGCCACCGAGGCTGGGCTTGGCGCCCTGGCTGAGCTTGACCTCCAGCGCCCGCACGGGCGCCCCGGCGACGAGGTCCCTGAGCCGGTCGAGGCTGAACCGGCCCTGCTCGTCCCGGCAGCCGAAGTACGCCGTGCCGATCTGGAAGACCAGGTCACCGCCCTTGCGGTGGTACGGGGACAGCCCACCCTCGCCGGTGTTCTGCAGGCAGCCCGCCAGCGCCGCGCCCCGGTTGAGGGCCTCCACGGCGTTGCCGGAGAGCGATCCGAAGCTCATCCCGGAGATGTTCACCACCGACTCGGGCCGGAAGGCGTGGGCCCGGCCCCGGGCGGCGCCGAGCACCTTCGCGCACGGCAGCCGCACGTCGTGCCCGGCACCCGGAGTGGACGGCGGTACGGCGCGGCCGAAGGTGCGGTGCTTGATGATCGGGTAGCCGGGGGTGAACTCGATGTCGTTGTCGGTGCCGAAACCGAAGTAGTTGTTCTGCTGCTTCGCCGACGCGTACACCCAGCGGCGCTGGTCGCGGGTGAACGGGCGTTCCTCGTTGTTGCCCGCGACGATGTACTGGCGCAGCTCCGGCCCGATCGACTCCAGCAGGTAGCGGGCCCGGCCGAGGACCGGGAAGTTGCGCAGCAACGCGTGGTCGCGCTGGATCAGGTCGCGCGCGGCGAGGGCCGCGACGGCAGCGACGGCGGCGGGTACGGCTCGACTTGCCCACTTCATGCCCGCCACTCTTTCCGCGATCGCCCTCCGCCAAACGGGCCGGCGGGGCGGACCGGCCGGATCAGCCGTGCGTCGGCTGCCGACGGACGACCAGCAGGGCGATGTCGTCGGTCGGTTGCTCGACGCCGAGGGCCGCCATGACGGTGCGGCAGACCTCCTCGGGAGGGTCCGGCCGGACCGCGTCGACGAGCTGCTGGACACCGACGTCGATGACCTCGTCGCGGCGTTCGACGAGCCCGTCGGTGAAGCAGGCCAGGACGGCCCCCGGCGGAAGGTCCATCTCGGTCTGCCGGCGGGCGGGCGGGCGGCGACCCGTGCCGAGCGGAGGGTCGACGTGGACCGGGACCAGGGCGCCCGGCCGGCCCGGCACGGCGAGGACGGGTCGCAGGTGCCCGGCGCTGGAGATGCGGATTTTGCCCCGGTCGGGGGAGACCATGACGTAGAGGGCCGTGGTCAGGCTGCCGGCCTCGAAGTGGGAGACCTTCCGGTCCAGCAGCGCCAACGCCTCCGCCGGATCGCCGCAGACCAGCGCGTACGCGCGCAGCGCGCTGCGGACGCGCCCCATCACCACGGCCGACTGCAGGCCGTGCCCCGACACGTCGCCGATCACCAGCCCCAGCCAGCCCGACGGCAGGCTGAACACGTCGTACCAGTCACCGCCGACGCCGGCGACGTGACCGGGCACGTACCTGGCGGCCATGGCCAGACCGGGCACCTCGGGCAGCTGGTTGGGCAGCAGGCTGCGCTGTAGGGCGAGGGCGGCGGTCTGCGCCAGGTTGTTCGCCCGGGCGAAATGGGCCAGGCTGGCCCGGTCGGCGACCAGCTCCAGCAGACGGACGTCGTCGGCGGTGAACTGGCGGTGACGCAGCGTGCCGACGTGCAGCACGCCGATGAGCTCGCCACGGGCGAATATCGGCACGCCCAGCAGCGACGTCAGGCCCATCGCCAGCAGGACGGGGTTGACCACCGCGTCGGGGGTGACCTCCTCGATGACCACCGGCCGCCGGGTCAGCGCGATCCGGCCGGCGAAACCCCGGCCGACCGAGACGCGGAAACCTCGCCGGACCTCCTCCTCGAGACCCTTGGCGGCGGTGGCCACGAGCTGCTGGGCGTGCGGGTCCAGCAGCAGGATGGCCGCGGTGTCGACGCCGAGCAGATCCCGGACGCGATCGAGCAGCTCGTCGAAGAGGTCGGCCGCGTCGAGCCGGGACAGGGCGGCGTCGGTCACCGCCTCGAGGCGGCGTAACCGCTCGTCGTCCTGGATGAGCCCCGCGTCGGCCACGACAGGATCCTAGTCTCGCCGGCTGGTTCCGCCGCTATCCGACCTGCGCCGGCAGCAGCGCGCACGGTGCAAGACGCCGGTCGGACCGTGACGACCGCGAGGGTCGTCCCGAACCGGCCCGTTCGGGCGTCTCGAGCCGGCGGTCCTGGATTCGCGGCCGGTCAGGGGCGGTGCCGGCGGGCGGACATCGCCTGGAGCGTGGGCCGACGCACCACCGCGATCCGGTCGCCGCGGGCGCGCAGCGACGTACGCCCGCCGCGGCCACGCCGGACGGTCAGGTCGACGGTGCGCCCGCCGACCTGCACGCCCTCGAGGACGAGGTCCGGCAGCCACTCGGGCAGGTGCGGGTCGACGAAGATCGTCCGCAGCGGCGCGGCCGGGCGCAGCGCCAGCAGCGCCTGGATGAGCGCGACGACGGCGCTGGCGGACCAGGCCTGCGGGGAGCACGAGTTCGGGTAGACGCCGGGGTGCGGGTGCGCGTCGTCGCGCGGCAGGCCGCTGAGCACCTCCGGCAGGCGGTGCTCGGTGAAGAGCGCCGCCGCGGCGAACATCCCCTCAGCGAGGCGGTGCAGGTGCTCCCAGCAGCCGTACCGGGCCAGCCCGAGGCCGATCGTGCCCGCCTCCACGGGCCAGACGCTGCCCCGGTGGTAGCTGAACGGGTTGTACGCCGGGTGCGCCGACGACAGGGTGCGCACCCCCCAGCCGCTGAACATGTCGTCGGCCAGCAGCCGGTCGGCGACCAGGGGAGCGAGCCGGGCCGGCACGATCCCCGTGGCGAGCAGGTGACCGTCGTTGGAGTTGACCGAACGCACCCGCCGTTTGTCCGGGTCGAGCGCCATGGCGTGACAGCCCCGCTCGGGCATCCAGAAGGCGCGGTGGAAGCGGCGGCGAAGGACCGTGGCCCGGCGCAGCAGCCGGGCGCCGAGCGCGGGGTGACCGGCCGCGGCGAACACCACGGCGGCGTGCCGCAGCGCGGCGTACCAGTACGCCTGCAGCTCGCTGGTCGCGATCGGGTTGGGGACCACCTCGCCGCGCTCGTCGACGATCGCGGTGTCCGAGTCCTTCCAGCCCTGGTTCTTCAGCCCGGCCCGGGACCGGCAGTGGTATTCGAGGAAGCCGTCCCGGTCGGGGTCGCCGTACCGGTCGATCCAGTCCAGGGCGCGACGCGCGACCGGCAGCAGGTCCCGCACCGTGTCGAGGTCCCCCGTCCAGGCGAAGTACTGCCCGAGGAAGATCAGGAGGTCCGGCGCGGTCGACCAGTCGCCGTAGTAGCCGCTGAACGGGTCGAGCCCGAGCGCGGACACCGGGCCCCGGCGGGCCTCGTGCAACGGCTTGCCGGGCTCCTCGTCACGCCAGTCGTCGATGCGCCGCCCGAGGTGGCCGGCGTTGAGCCGCAGGCTGTCCGCCAGCATCGTCGGCCCGGCGAGCAGGGCCTGCCACGACGCGGTCATCGTGTCGCGGCCGAAGATCTCCTGGTAGATCGGCAGGCCGGCCATCGGCGCCGTCGGCCCGGCCGGCTCACCCAGCGGCAGCACCGCCAAATCGTCGACCGCGCACCGCCAGGCCGCCGTCACGTCGAAGTTGCTGCTGCTCAGCCGGGTCAGTTCCCGGGCGAGGTGGGCGCGGGCGCGGGCCGCGTCGTCGCCCGGCTCGGCGAAGGTCGGCGGCGGCGCGGCGAGACGCCGTCCCTCGAAGACCGGCTCGACCACGAGTTCCACCCGGCCCGACCCCCGGGGCGGCACCGCGACCGCGACCAGGACCGCGTCGTCCACGTACCGGACGGGCGACTCCGCGTGTACGCCGATCGCCACCGCCCGGTCGAGGCCGTCGCACCGGTAGGTCAGGCGCAGCTCGCGGTCGTCGGGGTGCCAGCTCGCGTCGACCGCGCCCGACTGCACCCGGCGGCCGGTCTCGGCCTCGCTGGTGTCGGCGAAGTCGGCGGCGAGATCGATCCGCAGTTCCAGTTCCAGCGGCACCGGGGCGTAGCTGACCACGGTCAGCCGGGTGCGCAGCCCCTCGCCGACGAAGCGCTCCACCAGGAGGTAGGCCGCGCGGGAGGGCAGTGCCTCGCCGTCGCCGAGTGCGGCGTACGAGAGCTGGGCGTGGCCGGCCACGTTGGCTGTGCTGAACGGCACCGGCTCGCGGCCGTCCACGGCGAGGCGCTCCGTGCTGAGCACCCGGGTGTTGCGCGCGAAGAAGCCCTGCGGGTCGGCGCCGGTGATCCGGCCACGTACGTCGGTGACCAGCGTGCTCCAGCCACTCGCCACGTAGAGCAGGTCCGGTCGGACCCGTAGGTTCCGGACGCCGCTCATCGGCCCGGCGGCCGGCGTGGCATCGGCGTCCGGGGAGGCCGCGGCCGGCGGGACCTCCCGTGGCCGGAGGCGGTCCCGGCGGGGCGGGCGGCCGGCGGGCGCGGCGACGTCGCGCGGCCGGCGGGGGTCCCGGCGGCAGGCGCGCTCGGCGGCGTCGACGGCATCGGTGCACCCCCTGACCGGCGGCTGCGGGCCCGGGCGCGCCGGTGTGGCGCGCCGGGGACCCGTCGGACAGCGGTCGGTACCCGATCGCGCCGCCGGTACACCTCCGGCCCGGCCGCCGGGCTGCGGGAACGCTCCCGAGATCAGCCCTGGGGCTGGCCGATGTCCACCATCCATCTGGTGCCGAAGCGGTCGACGCACATGCCGAACTCGTCGCCCCACATCTGCTTCTCCAGCGGCATGGTCACCGTGCCGCCGTCGGCGAGCTTCTCCCAGTAGCCGCGCAGCTCGGCGGCGTCGTCGCCGCTGAGGCTGACGGCGACGTTGTTGCCCGGGTCGTGCTCCATCCCCGGCGCGGTGTCCGAGGCCATCAGGGTGTAGCCCCGGTCGGTCTCCAACATCGCATGCATGATCTTGTCGGTCAGCGCGGGATCGTCGGTGCCGAACTCGCCGAAGGTGCTCATCGACAGCGAGCCGCCGAACACACGCTGGTAGAACTCCATCGCCTCCCGTGCGGTGCCCGGAAAGCTGATGTACGGGTTGAGCCGAGACGCCACAGCACCCTCCTCCGGTCGTGAAGGCGTTATCGTCGCAGATCAGGGGCCGGGTGTGGACGAGGCGCGCCCGCGTTCCGCGGCCCGTGGGAGCGGGAGGCCGTCCCACGGGCCGCGGGCGGTCAGTGCCGGAAGGAGTGGCGCACGACGCCGCCGACGAGGACGCACCACGTGTTGGTGGTGAGCTTGCCGTCGCGGGGCAGGCCGTGCAGCGCCTGGAGATCCTGGACGGCCTTCTTGGTGGCGTGGTCGTACTCGCCGGTGACGGCGACGTCCGCCCACCCCTTGAAGTTGAGCATGAACTGGGCGGCGCTGACCGGGATGCCGCTGGCGTCCTTGTCGAGCTCCGGCGCCAGCGTCTCCCAGGTCGGCGCGGTGAGGGTGGCGTCGACGTCGACCGGGATGCCGTTGCGGTACTGCCAGTCCTGCACGGCCGCGACGGTGGCGGCGTCGAAGACGCTGTTGACCGGCACGGTGTAGCCGCGGTGGGCCAGCAGGTACTGCACGACCCGCACCGACGGCGAGCCGACGAACCGCCACAGGTCCGGCCAGCGGCGGGCCGGCACGTCCGCCAGGTCGGTGTCGAGCGCCTCGAACACCCGGCGGCGCAGGACCGGGAACTGCCGGTAGAAGGCGGCGCCGGGGCACTGCGTGGTGCGGAAGTCCCAGTGCCCGAAGATGTCGTGGGCGTGCAGACCGTACTGCCGGCAGATGGTCGTGCAGAGCTTGACCAGCGAGTCCAGCAACGCCTCCGGCGGCGTCTCGGTGACGTACGTGCCCTCGTTCTCGATGCCGATCGCCCGGCCGTTCTCGCCCGGGCAGTGCGCCGAGATCATCTGCCGGTCGCCGGCCTGCAGCCGCTCCAGGCTGCCCCGGCGCCCCTCCATGACGTACCCACCGCGGCTGACGGTGAAGTGCTGGCCGGTGTCGGACCAGCGGTTGCCGTCCATGTGCAGGTCCTGGCAGTCGCGGGCCAGCTTGATCGCCTGCGCCTCGGAGTAGTCGGTGACGTTCGGGAACGCCATGTGGTGCACGATGATCTTGTTGGTGGGGATGGCGCTGACCGACAGCGGGTCCGCCGGCGGACGCGCGCCCCACTCGTCGCAGCTGTAGATCCAGTCCAGGCCGGCGCCGGGGTCCGCCTGCGCGGCGGCCGGGAAGGCGAGTTCGCTTCCGACGACCGCGACCGTGGCGGCGCCGAGGCCGGCCCGCAGCAGGGTCCGACGGTCCAGTTCGGAGTGGTCGAGGTGCATGGCATCTCCTGTGCGGCCGGGTCGGGGGTGGGCAGGGGGTGCGTGAAAGGAAACTCCAGTGGCCGCCTGTGTTGTGGAAGATATTGCCCAGACCTCCGCCGCTGGTCAATAAGGAGTCGACCGGGCCGTCCGGGTGACCGTCCGTGCCGAGGCTGAGGATCACGGGCAGCGACCCACAGGTGGCCGTGGGTCGTCGGGTTTCCGGCAGCTGAGGTTTCGGCCGGTGGGCGAGTCGGCTGCCCGGACCGCCGACAGCGCGGACCGCCAGGGGCGCCACCAGGCAGCGGAGACCGGTACGGGCGGATCCGCGGCGCGGACCGGCGTCCGACCATCCTCCGAGAGGGACGGTCTGCCGACGGTCGGGTGATCGGGCCGCACCGAGCGGGGAACTACCGCACAGCGGCATGCCCGCGATACTCGTTCGGCACCGGACTGCATGCATTTCACGGGCGGATGCGCCTCAGACGGCCGCATGCCCGTTGTCCCACCCTGTCGCTTCTCTCGCTGAGAGGGGGCGCACGTGGCCGAGTTCGTGGTGGCGAGGACCAAGGAGAACGGGGTCAAGTAGCGGCTGGGGCCCGTGTTGCCGGCAGCGCCGGTGGCCCTCCTCGGTCGTCGCGGCGGGTCAGAGCACCTGGGAGAGGAAGCGGCGCAGCCGGGGGTGCTCCGCCCCCTCGAAGATCGCGGCCGGCTCGCCGGCCTCCAGCACCACGCCGCGATCCATGAACGCGACGGTGTCGGCGACCTCGCGGGCGAAGCCCATCTCGTGGGTGACCACCACCATCGTCATGCCGCCGGCGGACAGCTCGGCCATCAGCCCCAGCACCCCCTTGACCAGCTCCGGGTCCAGAGCCGAGGTCGCCTCGTCGAAGAGCATCACCTGCGGCCGCAACGCCAGCGCGCGGGCGATCGCGACCCGCTGCTGCTGCCCGCCCGACAGGTGCGCCGGCCGGGCGTCGGCCTTGGCCGCGAGCCCCACCAGCTCCAGGTGGTCGCGGGCGACCGCCACCGCCTCGTCCTCACCAAGCTTCCTGATCCGGCGCAGCGCGAGGGTGATGTTGCGCAGCACGCTCATGTGCGGGAAGAGATTGAACTGCTGGAAGACCATGCCGACCCGCTGCCGCAGGGCGTCCGGGTCGTCGCCCAGCACGCTGCGCCCGTCGAGCAGCACGTCGCCCCGGTCGGGCTCGATGAGCCGGTTGATGGCGCGCAGAAGCGTGGACTTGCCCGAGCCGGACGGGCCGATCACGCAGGCCGTCGCGCCCCGCGCGACGTCCAGGTCCACGCCGCGCAGCACCCGGTGCGACCCGAAGGCCAGGTGCACGTCGCGGACGCTCAGGCTCACCGAGGTCGTCGTGTCGATGCTCATCGCTGGTTTCCTCCCGCCGCGCCCGGCAGCGCCAGGTCGAGGTCGTCGTCGGCGTCGGCGGGCGCGGCGGCCTGCCGGCCGTGCCGCAGCCGCCGGTCGATCCAGTTCACGACGTGGGTCAGCGGCACGGTCAGCGCCAGGTAGAACAGGCCGGCCAGCAGCAGCGCCGACTGGTTGCCGGTGTTCGCCGCGTAGTCCTGCCCGATCCGGAACAGCTCCCGCTGGCTGGCCAGCAGGCCGAGGAAGTAGACCAGGCTGGAGTCCTTGATCAGCGCGATCAGCTGGTTCACCCAGGCCGGCAGCACCCGGCGGATGCCCTGCGGCACGATCACCAGGCGCATCGCCTCGCCCCAGGACAGGCCCAGCGCCCGGGCCCCCTCCAGCTGGGCAGCCTCCACCGACTGGATGCCGGAGCGGAAGATCTCGCCGATGTAGGCCGCCGCGATCAGCGACAGCGCCAGGATGCCCAGGGGATACGGGTTGGGGCCCCACACCTCCATGCCCAGCGGCGCCAGACCGACGCCGATGAGCAGGATGGTCGCCGCAGCCGGCAGGCCGCGGAACACGTCGGTGTAGACCCGCGCCGGCCAGCGCAACCATCGGGTACGCGAGATGCCGGCGACGGCCAGCCCCATGCCCAGCACCGAGCCGAGCAGGGCGGCGGAGATCGCGAGGATCAGCGTGTTGGGCAGCCCGACCGTCAGCATCTCGGGCAGCGCCTCGCGCATGGAGTCCCAGTCGAAGAAGGTCTCCCACAGGGTGCTCAACGGATCCATCGTGTTCTCCTACCGTCCCGCTCGCTCGTCGTCCGTACGTGTCAGGAGGCGGCCGAGGCCGACGGCACCGGGACGGTGCCGCTGCCCGGCTTGAAGTCGGCGGGGATCGGGCGGCCCGGGTAGTACTGGGCCTGCAGGCGGCTCCACGTGCCGTCGGCGATCACCTCGTCGAGGCCCTTGTTCAGCGCCTCGCGCAGCTTGTCGTTGCCCTTGGCGAACGCGTACGCCGTCGGGGCCGGGCTGAGCAGCTTCCCCGCCACCTTGATCTTGCCGTTGCTGTCGGCGGCCGACTTGTCGCCGATCTCGGCGGGGGCGATCCAGGCGTCGGCGGTGCCGGCCTTGAGCTGGTTGATCGCGCCGTTGTAGTCGGGCACCCGGACCGGGTCGAGGCCCTCGCCGGTGGCGTAGTCGTCCTGGACGGTGCCCTGCACGACCACGACCCGCTTGCCGGCGAGCTGGTCGAAACCGGTGATCGACGAATTGGCCGGCACGTCGAGCCCGAAGTGGCCGAAATCGTAGCCGTTGCCGAAGTCGACGGTCTTCTTGCGGGCCTCGGTGATGGTGATCGAGGAGCTGCCGACGTCGAACTTGCGGTTGTTGACCTGCGAGAGCAGCGCGGAGAAGTCCGTCCCGACGAACTCGACCTTCAGGCCGACCTTCGCGGCGACCGCGGTGAGCAGGTCGTTGTCGAAGCCGGTGAACTTGCCGTCCTTGAGGTAGACGTTCGGCGGGGCGTCGGTGAGCGTGCCGGTGCGCAGCACACCCGGCTGGAGCAGGTTGTACGGGTTGTCGGTCGCCTCGGACGCGTCGTCGCCGCAGGCGGTCAGGGCGGTGGCGGCGAGGACGGCGGCGACGCCGAGGGCGGCGGCGCGGGTGAGGGCGGGAAGGAATCGCACAGGTGTCTCCGAAAGGGGTCTCCGACGGCGGGCACGGGCGTGCGTCGCCGGCGGTATGCCCGGTGGGCGTACCGCTGGGGTGGTCCTGGGAAGGGGTCTGGTGCGTGGCTAGCGCGGGTCGCCGGGGCGACACGAGGCGCTGCAGACCCGCATCATGTCGACGTGGCGGCGCCGGGTCAACGGCGGCGGCGTCGGGGCCGCGGCGGGGACCGCCGGTACGCAGATGCGGAAGGACATGGCTCTCCTCGGTCGTTGCTGACCTGGGAACCAGGCCACGCTTGCACCGAAGCTGCTCCGGTGCCTGGTCTTCACCCGGGGCACCCCTGCGCGGACGAGGGTTGCCGGCCAGCGAGCCGGGGCTTGACGCTGGCGCTCATGACCTGCCGACGAGGCTAGCAGCCTCCCGTGGTGGCGCGTCCAGCCGCTATGACCACCCTCACGTGGCGCCGCCCGGCGCGAGCGGACGCGAGGCCGACCTAGCGGCGAACCGAGGCCGACCCCGACGCCGAGCCCCGTGGCGAATCCCCGCCGCACCCGGGGCCGAACCGGCGGGCTCGGTCCCGGGCGGTCACTCCTCGATCGCGCCGCCCACGCGCCGCAGGTGCTGCCCCACACCACGACGCCGGCGACGCCGGCCTCGGCCCCTCCAGCACCGCCAGGCCGCCGACGCACGCCTCGTCCGTCCGGCCGCCGTTGTCGATCACCAGCACGTCCCCAGGGGTCGCGCCCGCGTACGCCTCCAGGAACACGTCGACGCTGCCGTGGTGGCGCACCGGCAGCACCCGCCCGGCGAGGCGGTGGCTGGGGACGACCGCCCGGATCCCGGCCGGCGCCGTGCGCGGCGGCACGCCCAGCCGTACGCAGGCGTCGGCGATCAGCGGCGTGGACAGGTCGGCGAAACGCTCCGGCATGAGGTCCTCCCGGCGGTGTCCGAGGCGTGGACGGTCATCGTAGGAAGGCCGGCCCGCGCGGCGGCCAGGTCCCGTCCGGACCCGCTGGGCCGGGCGACGAGGACCTCGACCGGAAGGGCGAGCCCCCGGCGCCGGCGACGGCCGCCACGGTGGGTGCGGGTCGGCAACGGATGTCGGGGCCCCGACTGGAGTTCAGCCGGGGCCCCGGTGTGGGGGTGCGCTGGTGGCGCCGTTGCCGCTAGAGCGTCAGCGTCCAGGTGTTGAGGTAGCCGGTGTCGCCGGGGGCGGCGTCCTGCACCCGCAGCTTCCAGGTGCCGTTACGGGCCTCCGAGGAGAGGTTGACGGTGTAGGTCTGGTTGATGTTGTCGGTCGAGCCGCCGCTGCGGTTGTGCAGGGTGTAGGCGGTTCCGTCGGGGGCGATGAGGCTGACGACGAGGTCACCGATGTAGGTGTGGACGACGTTCACGGCGACGGTGCTGGTGGCAGAGGCGTTGCCGGAGCAGCCGCTGATGGTGATCGAGCTTTCCACCGTGGTGTTGTCGCCGATGCTGACATCGGTGCCGTTCGTGCCGGTGCAGCCCGGGGGCGTCCCGCCGACCAGGTTGAGCGTCCAGGTGTTGAGGTAGCCGGTGTCGCCGGGGGCGGCGTCCTGCACCCGCAGCTTCCAGGTGCCGTTGGCGGCCTCGCCGGAGAGGTTGACGGTGTAGGTCTGGTTGATGTTGTCGGTCGAGCCGCCGCTGCGGTTGTGCAGGGTGTAGGCGGTGCCGTCGGGGGCGATGAGGCTGACGACGAGGTCACCGATGTAGGTGTGGACGACGTTCACGGCGACGGTGCTGGTGGCAGAGGCGTTGCCGGAGCAGCCGCTGATGGTGATCGAGCTTTCCACCGTGGTGTTGTCGCCGATGCTGACATCGGTGCCGTTGGTCTGCGAGCAGCCGGGCGGCCCGTTGACCGTCAACGTGTACGACGCGGTCTGGGTGGTGACCGTGCCGGTGCCGGTGACGGTCACCGGGTAGGTGCCCGGCGCGGTGGTGCCGGTGGTGGAGATGGTCATCGTGGCGGAGTTGCCGGAGGTGACCGACGACGGGCTGAAGCTCGCCGTGGCGCCGGCGGGCAGGCCGTTGGCGGAGAACGTCACGTTCTGCGCGCTGCCGACCGTGGTGGTGGTGCCGACGGTCGCGGTGACCGAGCTGCCCGGGTTGACCGTTCCCGAGGTGGGCGACACCGACATGGCGAAGTCCTGCGTCGGCGTGCTGATGTTGCCGATGTACAGCAGCTTGTTCGGTGAGCCGGTGCCCGGGTTGGTGACCTTGCCGCTGGTCGCGTCGTTGACGAGCTTGTCGCGGACCTGCTGCGGGGTGTACGACGGGTTGGCGGCGAGGACCAGCGCGGCCGCACCGGCCACGTGCGGGGTGGCCATCGACGTGCCGCTGATGGTGTTGGTGGCGCTGTCGCCGGTGTGCCACGCCGAGGTGATCGACGAGCCCGGGGCGAAGATGTCCAGGCAGGTGCCGATGTTGGAGTAGTCGGCCCGGGCGTCGGTGCTGGTCGTCGCCCCCACGGTGATCGCGTTGGGGGTGCTGGCCGGCGAGACACCGCAGGCGTCGGCGGAGTAGTCGTTGCCGGCCGCGATGGCGTAGCTGACGCCGTCGGCGATGGAGGCGGTCACCGCGTCGTTGACGGCCTGGTCCTTCCCGCCGCCGAGGCTCATGTTGGCCACCGCCAGCTCGCCGGGGTCGTGGTCGCCGGTGACCCAGTCGATGCCGGCGATCACCCCGGCGTACGTGCCACTGCCCCCACAGTCGAGGACCCGGACGCCGACCAGGGTGGCGTTCTTGGCCATGCCGTACGCGGTGCCGCCCACGGTGCCCGCGACGTGGGTGCCGTGGCCGTTGCAGTCGTCGGCCGAGCCGCCGTCGACCGAGTCGAAACCGGTCACGGCGCGGCCACCGAAGTCGCTGTGCGAGAACCGGATGCCGGTGTCGATGATGTACGCCCGGACGCCGGAGCCGCCGTTCGGGTAGGTGTAGGAGTTGTTCAACGGCAGGTCGCGCTGGTCACTGCGGTCCAGACCCCACGACGGGGTGGGGCTCTGCGTGCCGGAGATCCGCACGACGTGGTTCTGCTGGACGTACTTCACCGACGGGTCGGCAGCCAGCCGTCGGGCCTGCGCGGCGGACATCCGGGCTTCGAACCCGCGCACCGTGTGCTGGAAGGTCCGGGCGACGGTGCCGTCGTGCCGACCGGCCAGGGCGCGGGCGTTGCCCGTGACCTCGGCCCGGGTCACCGCGGTGTCCTTGAACACCACGATGTACGAGCCGGAGACCGCGGTGGCGCCGCCGGCCTGGAGGATCTGCCCCTCGGCGGGAGCGGCGGTCGCTGGAGTGCCGAACGCCACTGCGGCGGTGACCGCGGCTGTTGCGACGCCCAGACGCCAGTGGCGCCTGGACGGGCGGGGGAGTGTCATCGGTCGTCCCTCTCCTGACGCCGGATCCCGTGCGGGGATGGTGCAGGGACCCGGGAAGTTGATCTGGTGGAGGTGATGCTAGACGGCGATGCATTCAAATGTATAGATGAAAAAATTTCCGCGTTTCCTGCTGATTCCACGCGGATGTGAAGGACTTGCCGTGCCGGCACGCCTGTTTTTTCGTCATCGGTCGAGTTCGGATTGTCAGCCGTGGTGTCGCGCTGCGGCGGTCACCGCTGCGGCACGCCCGGCGGCGGCTCCGGCCCGAAGTGCACCCCCGCGATCCGACCGCCCGCCGGCAGGAGGATCTCGAGCATCCGCCGCCGCCCGTCCGGCCCCGGGTCCCTGATGAACGAGAGGTGGTACTGCGAGCCGGCCGGGATGCCGCCCCGGGCGGCATCCCGTCGACGAGGGCGACCAGCCCGTTCCAGGCCTGCGCCGCGCGGGCCGCCCACGCCCGGTTCCGGGTCGGCCGTGCCGTTGCGGGCGGCCTCGAAGTCCTGGGCGACCTGCGCGCGCTCGGCCTCCAGCTCCTGGAGCCGCCGCTCGCCGTCGACGGTGAGCGCCCCACGGGCCGCGCCGAGCCGGTCGAGGAACGACCTCGCCATCAGCCCGCCGACCATGACGGCGCCCGTGGTGGCGGCCTGCTGCACCGCGGCCACCACGCTGTCCCGCAGGCTGCGCAGCTCCCCGGTGCGGATCAGGTGCTGCGCCTCGCCGAACCCGAAGGTGGTGATCTGCTCGACCACGAGCCGGGCGACCTGCTCGGCCCGGTCACCGGACCGGGCCACCGCCTTGAAGATGTCCCCGGAGCCGCAGAGCACGACACGGACGACGGCGGCCT
This sequence comes from Micromonospora sp. NPDC047620, assembly GCF_043205005.1. Taxonomy (NCBI): domain Bacteria; kingdom Bacillati; phylum Actinomycetota; class Actinomycetes; order Micromonosporales; family Micromonosporaceae; genus Micromonospora; species Micromonospora sp. NPDC047620. The sequence goes on from NZ_JBIDDG010000008.1 coordinate 162,130, forward strand.
GCAGCGCCTGCCACGCGAGGTCCTCCTGGAACGACGTCGCCGTGATGGACTCCCCCGCCCCGCCGGCGCGGCGACCGCGCCACACCATGGACATTTCCGGTCATCGATCGAGCGCCCCGGGTCGTCGGCACGACCCGGGGCGGTTCGGTACGGGTGCGGGACCGGGGCGACCCGGTTCCGCGCCGCGAATCAGTAGGTGACGCGTACGCCCATCTCGGCCCAGGTGAGCCGGCCGACGATGCCGTCGTCGGTGAGCCCGCGCATCCGCTGGTACCAGCGGACCCCCGCCTCGGTCTTCGCGTCGAAGCGGGTGCCCGGCGGTCCGCACCGCCGCGCGCCGACGAACCGCTTGACGTACGCCACGTCCTCGCCGGTGCTGCCGACGCGGACGGTGCGTGACCCCGGGCCCCGGCCTGCCGGCTGCGGGGCCGGTGGCCTGGTGGCGGTGCGGAGGGCGGTCAGGGTCTTCGGTCCGACGACGGCGTCGACCGTCAGCTTCTTCGACTTCTGGAAGGTCCGGACCCAGGCGGTGGTCTTCGGCCCGAACACGCCGTCGGCGGTGAGGCGGGCGCCCAGCCGGTTGGCGAGGGTCTGCAACTCCCGCACGTCGCTGCCCTTGCAGCCCGCCCGCAGGATCCGGTCGCCGAGCTTGGCGACCCGGGCCGTGGCGACGCCCCACGGGCGCAGGCTGTCCTCCAGGGCCCGGGCGTGGCTGACGCTGACGTGCAGGTGCTTGGTGTGCGGGTTGGATCCGGTGTAGCGCGCGGGCCGGAAGTCGCGGGTACGGCTCCAGATCAGCCGGTTGTAGATCACGTACTGGGTGGACGGGTGCTCGATGCAGTGCCGGACGACCAGCAGCGGGTCGATCCCGTCGATGTCGAAGTCCGCCGCGTTGACCGAGCGGTCGTCGGCGTCCGGGTTGTGGTCGGACTTGCGGGCCTGGTGGGCCGCGTCGCCGATCCAGCCGTCGGAGGCCTTGTCCCGGTGCGGCCAGCGGGTGTTGATCTCCTCGCGCAGCACGCGCAGCGTCGGGGCCAGGTGCACGCCCATCGTCACTCCTCCTCTGCCAGCGCCGCGAGCAGGTCGTAGTCGACGGCGTCGCCGATCAGCTGCTCCGGGTCGTCGTCCTCCTCGAACGTGGCCACCAGGTATTCGGCGTCGATGCTGGCGGTGTCCACCAGTGGTCCCCCCTCTTCCGGATCGTCACCCTGCCGGCCGGATCCGGGCGGCCCGGCCGTCGCGGTGTGCGGCACGGGCGTCGCTGCCCGGGGTCGACGGCGGGTGACTGACGTTCTCGTGGGCAACCTTCGGGATCGCGGCGGCGGGCCGGCAAGGGGAGAGTCGCCTATTGGCATCACGACTGACCGACCGGTCGGTCACCGCCGCCGGACGACGGTCGACGTTCGGCGAACGTGTCCACTCCGGCCAGGCATCCCAGTGGCCGGGGACGCGTTTGACTGATCGACCGGTCAGCCGCCGGCCGACCGAGTCGTTGACCCGGTCGGCCGGGCGGGGGAGCCGCGTGCCACAACGGGCGAGCGCGGCCTGACGCTTCGGACCGTCTCGGCGACGGCACGGTCGGCAACGTCCGAAGGGCGACGGAGTTTCGGGGTCGGTCATCCGTAGCCTCCGGGAACTCCCGCGCCGAATCTACTGAGGAGGGCGGGAAACGAGGGGGGACAATGGGGTGGGTGGGCCCATGATCAACGTCGACGGCATTCCCGCCGAGGTCGAGGACCTCGGCATCGCGCTCGGGCTGCTCGCCCCGTCCGGCGCCGGCGTCCGGCTGGTCGAGGAGTTCTTCGCCGACCCGTGGACGCGGGTCGGCAAGCTGGTCGCCAGCGACGTCCAGCGCGCCGCGCGGGTGCGCGCGATCGAAGGGCTGCTGCCCTCGGCCCGCCGCGCTTCGCGACCGAGGCGGCCAGCCGGCCCGACCGGGTCGCCCGGCACGTACCGCTGCTGGAGCAAGGCGGCAAGGGCCAGGTCTACCTGGTCGTCGAGCGGGCCGCGCTGGCGGCGCGCAGGACGGGCTGCTGGCGTACTGCGTCGGTGACGACATGGACCGGCTGCACATCGTGGACCCGGCGGTGGCGCTGCTCGCGCCGGGGCTGCCCGACGCCAGCGGGGCGGCCGCGCTGCCGGGCGCGGACCCGATCACCTCGCCGTACGTGGACACCTCCGGGCTGTTCACGGTCAACCCGGGGGTGCCGGTGCCGCTGACCCTGCTGATGGTGCCCGGCTCCGACGTGCACGTCACCGCGGGGCTGGTGCCACAGAAGTCGGTGGGGCTGCTGCGGGAGTGGACGTCCTCGACACTGTCCCGGCTGTCGCCCGCCCTGCGCCACGGCCCGGTCCTGCACGACCTGGAGACGACCCGCCTGCCGCTGCCGCAGGACGTACGCGGCTCGTGGCACTGGCACCGGCGCGCCGAGCCGGGCACGTGGCGGACGGACCTGGTGGTGCCGAGCACCCCGGACGCGTTGCTGCCGAACGAGCCGTCGACGGCCAGCGAGGGCTGGTTGCAGGTGGCGCTGGTCGCCGACACCGAGTACCACGACACGGCCGTGCCGGTGCGGGTGAGCCGCGTGCGTACCTCGGGTGGCACGACCGTCGCCCTGGGCGGGCACAACGGCGACGGCAGTCACTTCCTCATCCCGGTGCCGGAGGCGATCGAGCTGATGGGCAGCGGCCGGTTCGCGTTCTTCGTGCAGGAGCCCGGCACGGAACGTACGGCCATCCGGGTGGTCCGGCCCAAGCGCGGCCGGCCCTACCTGCGTACCGTCGCCGACGACGCGTCGCCGAACAACCTCGACAGTCTGCCGGAGTGCCACCACGTCTGGTGAGGCGGCGCGGCGGTGTCGACGCCGGCGCGACGCCCCCCGCGACGCGGGCGTTCGTCGCGCCGGCCTGTCCGGCGTGGGATCCCTCGGGGCGGGCGACGCCCGGCGCGCCGGCTGTGCCATCGTTGTCCTTCCATCGGGGACCGTCGGGTGCGGCGGCGAAACGCCCGCACCCGACGGCGCGCGCCCGCGGCGGCAGCGGGTAAGGGAGGGGCGATGGCGGAGCAGCAGGCCGGGCCGCTGGGCGGCATCCTCGTCGCGGACTTCTCGCGGATCCTGGCCGGGCCGTACGCGACCATGCTGCTGGCCGACCTCGGCGCCGAGGTGGTCAAGGTGGAGGGGCCCGGCGGGGACGACACCCGCGCCTGGATGCCGCCGGTCCGGGAGGGGACGTCCACCTACTACCTGGGCGTCAACCGCAACAAGCGCTCGGTGGTCCTCGACCTCGCCGATTCCGACGACCTCGACGTCGCCCGGCGGCTCGTCCGGCGGGCCGACGTCATGATCCAGAACTTCCGCCCCGGCGGGCTGAAGCGCTTCGGCCTCGACTACGACGGCGTCGCCGCCGACAACGAACGGATCGTCTACGCCTCGATCAGCGGCTTCGGCACCGGCGCGGGCGCGGACCTGCCCGGCTACGACCTCGTGGTCCAGGCCGCGTCGGGCCTGATGAGCCTCACCGGCGAGCCGGACGGCCCGCCGTACAAGGCCGGTGTCGCCGTGTTCGACGTGATGGCGGGTCTGCACGCGGCCCTCGGCATCCTCGCCGCCCTGCACCACCGTGCCCACACCGGCGTCGGCCAGCACGTCGAGGTGAACCTGCTCTCCTCGGCGCTGTCCGGCCTGGTCAACCACGCCAGCGGCCACGTCGCCGGCGGCGCCGCGCCGTTCCGGATGGGCAACGCCCACCCGAGCCTGTTCCCGTACGAGCCGCTGCCGGCCGCCGACGGCGACCTCGTCGTCATCGCCGGCAACGACGGTCAGTTCCGGAAGCTGTGCGAGGTGCTCGGCCTGCCCGGGTTGCCCGACGACCCCAGGTTCCGGCGCAACCCCGACCGGACCGCGAACCGGGAGGTCCTGCGCCCGATGCTGGTCGAGCGGCTGGTCCGGCGGACCCGTGACGAGTGGTTCCGGGACCTGCGCGCGGCGGGCGTGCCGTGCGCCCCGATCAACACGGTCGACGACGGCGTCGCCCTGGCCCGGGACCTGGGGCTCGACCCGGTGGTCACCGTCGGCGGGGTGCCGGGTGTCCGCAACCCGATCGGCTTCTCCGCCACGCCGCCCCGGTACGACCTGCCGCCGCCCCGTCTCGACGAGCACGGCGACGAGATCCGCGCCTGGCTGACCGCCGACTGAGACTCCGACGGGTGCGGCGTCAGACCGGCGCGACGGAGAGCCGAGGGCCGGCGGGCGGCGGCGCGGCGGCCAGGCTGAGCAGGGTGTGCCCGGTGGCGTCGTCGACCACGGCGACCCGCACGGCGTCGGGTTCCCGGTCGGCCAGCGGCACGGCGAACACCGCGGTCGCCGGGCGGCCCCGGTAACGCGCGGCGTGCCCGACGAAGCGCCAGTCGCCGTCGTCCCAGTGTTCCCGCACGTCGGAGCGGAGCAGCGGGGCCACCCGCCGGTAGGCGTCGCTGAGCTGGAGCTGCTGCACGGTGGCCAGCAGCGGCACGCCGGTGCCGCCGCGCAGCGGGTGGGTCAGCCGGGCGCGCAGCCGGCGCAGCGGCAGCAGCCAGGCCGCGTCCAGCTCCGGCGAGAGCGCCACCACCGCCGCCAGTTCGGCGACCAGCACGGCGCCGCCGGCCACCGGCCGCCCGGCGAGTGCGCCCGCCCAGCCGCCGTCGGCCAGCCCCGCCAGCCCGGCCGCCGCGAGCAGCAGCCCGGCCCGGGCGAGGCTGCGGCCGGAGACCGGGGTCGGCCGGGCGCTCAGGCACCCGCAGGAGGAAGCGGGGGCGGCGCGCCGGGCGTACGTCAGGTAGGCGAGGAACCCGGCCGTCAGGACGGTCGCGCCGACCGCCTCCAGCGGCAGCGCGGGCGGCAGCACGAGCAGCGCGCCGAGGGCCAGCTCGACACCGCCGAGCAGCCGGTACGCGGGCAGCGCCCGGTGCTGCCCGAGCAGGCGGGCGAGCGCCGACCGGCCGGCCGCCGCAGCGGCGTGGCGGCTGAAGAGCTTCACGCGGGCGGACCAGATCAGCACCGCGCCGACGACCAGCGGTTGCAGCGCCGCGATCATGTCGATCATGTGGTCTCCATCGGGTGGTCCGACGGGCGGCCTCCGGGCGGTCCGCGGCTGCGTACCGCCCGGAGGCCGCGCCGTCAGGCGGCGGCGTAGATGGTGGCGATGTCGATCTCGTTGGTGTCCGGGTGCCAGGCGCCGAGCACCTGAACGTGCCGGCCGACCCGCAGCAGGGACATGTCGCTGACGGCCGGGGTGCCGTTGTAGACGGCGGCGGACCGGTCCGGCACGACGTGCGCGACGATCCGACGGCCCTTGTGGTCGAGGTGCAGCACGTTGCGGCCGACCGCCGCGATGTGCCCGTGCAGGTTGACGATGTTGACCCACACGGCGTCCGCGGCGAGCGTGCCGTCGGGCAGGCGGACGCCGCGGGCGTAGAGCCCGTCACCGACGGCGACCCGGTCGAACGTGGTCGGGTGCAGCTTCCAGATGCTCGTGCCGTCGGTGATCCGGATCGAGTGGAGCACGGTGTCCGAGCCGGTGACCAGCAGCATGTTGCCGGAGATCGTGCTGATCCGGCCCTCGGCGAAGTTCGGGTCCGGCGTGCCGGGTTCGACGGTCGCGGCGTCGGCGGCGAACGCCGCCTCGGGGGCGAGCGAGCCGAGCCCGGTGGCGCCGACCACGCCGCCGAGCGCGGCGGTGGCGAGCAGCCGGCGGCGCCTCAGGGTCTGGTCCATGGGGTCCTCCCGTTCAGACGCTGTCGACCGAGCAGGGCCGCAGCCCGGTGGAGAGACTGGCGATCGCGCTGTACGCCGCGGGCGTCAGGTCGATGATCCGGTTGCTGCCGCAGGCCGAGCCGCAGCAGGTGCGCTCGCCGCAGAACAGGTCGGTCTGCGGGCCGCAGTCGGCGATGGCGGTGCCGACCCGGGCACCGTTGCAGAGGTTGGTGGTGTAGTGCCGGAAGCCGCAGCCGCGCCGGCTCATTCCGCTGATTCCGCACACGTGCGGGCGGGTGATGGCCAGGCACGCGTCCGAGGTGTTCGGCCAGGCGTGCTGGTAGTTGCCGGACGAACAGGTGCCGCAGGCACCACTACCGGCCGAGCCGCAGGGACCCCAGGCGTTGCCGCAGCAGAACCACGACACCTCGCCTCTCAGAGCAACCACGGGTACCTCCCCTCCAGATCCGATCAACAGCGACATGCATCGATATAGGAGGTGATTGTTGTGGCGTAAATCATCGAAGTCAATGGATGACTGGAAGGATTCTTACGCCCGCGGTCGGCGGCCGGCCAGCGGGATGCGGAAGTGGACGGTCTGGTGGGTGTCGGCCCGGCCGTCACGCGCGTCGTGCACCGGCTCGGCCACCGCCCGCCAGAACCGTTCGGCGCCGTCGACGCGGGTGTCGGTGTGCAGGTACAGGTCCCGGTAGCGGGGTTGCCGGCCGACGAAGTCGACGGCGAGACCGACGAGGGCGCGGGCGAGCCCCCGGCGGCGGTGCTCGGGCCGGACGTATACCCGGAAGAGCTGCGCGGTGGACTCCTCGGGAAAGCGCTCCGCGAGGCAGCGCGGGTGCGGTGGGCTCTTCGGCGCCGCGGCGCGGACGGCGGTGGTGCCGACGACCTCGTCGCCCCGGGTCGCGACGAACAGGGCGTGCGGTTGCGGTGCCAGGTAGGTGCCGGCCAGGTCGATGACGTCGTGGTGCCAGTCGGGACGGTAGCCGTGGCCGAACTCCCGGTAGAACGTGTCGAGCATGACGCTGCGGGCCCCGTCGACGTGGCGGCCGTCGGCCATCCGCACCTCGTACGCGCCCACGCCGTGTCGGTACTGCCGCATGGTCTCTCCCCTCATCGTGTCGCCGCCGGATCCGCCCGCCGCTCCTCGTCGTCCCGTTGCCGACGCTGCGGGGCGGCGGGCAGCAGCGCGCGGGTCAGCGGGTGTCGGGCCGCGCCGAGCAGGGCGTCGGCGGGTCCCTGCTCGACGACGCGTCCGTCGTCGAGCACGACGATCCGGTCGGCGAGGCGGGCCACGACGTCGCGGTCGTGACTGATCACGACCAGCGCCAGGTCGCGGCGTCGACGCAGGTCGTCCAGCAGCGCGAGGATGTGTTCCCGGGCGTCGCCGTCCAGGCCGGCGGTGATCTCGTCGCAGATCAGCACGCGGGGCTCGCCGGCGAGGGCGCGGGCCAGCGCCGCGCGGTGCAACTCCCCGCCGGAGAGCCGGTCGGGCGGGCCGGCCACGGTGTGTTCGGCGAGGCCCACCTGGTCGAGCAGGCGCAGGGCGGTGCGCCGGGCCTCGGCGTCGGTGGCGTCCCGCAAGCGCCGGGCGGCGCGGGCGACCTGGTCGAGGACCGGGCGGTACGCGTCGAAGCTCGCCCGGGCGTCCTGGAACACGTACTGGACGGCCGCGAGGTCGCGCCGGTCCCGCCGGTCGAGGTGCGGGTCGAGGCGTCGGCCGGCGAGCGCGACCAGGCCGCCGGTCTGCGGGTGCAGCCCGGCGACGCAGCGCGCCAGTGTCGTCTTGCCGCTGCCGGACCGGCCGACCACGGCGAGGCACTCCCCGACGGCGGCCGTCGTGCCGACGCCGTGGACGACGGTGCGCCGGCGACCCCCGTGGCGGTGGGTGGCCACGAGGCCGGTGACGGTGAGCAGCGGTGAGGCGTCCCGGCCGGCGGCCGGGCCCCGGGTCGGCGGGACGGGCGCCTCCTCCCGGTCGCGGTGGTGCCGCGCCGCCAGGACCTCGGCCGTCGGGCCCTGCGCGACGGCGGTCCCGTGGCGCAGCACCAGGACGCGGTCCGCGACGGCGCGGACGAGAGGCAGGTCGTGACTCAGCAGGACCACCGCCATGCCGTGGCGGGCGAGCGCCGTCAGTTCGCGCGCGACGTCGCGGCGGGTGAGCGCGTCCTGCCCGGTGGTGGGTTCGTCGGCGACGAGGAGGACCGCCCGCGCGAGCAGGGCGTGGGCGATGACCAGTCGCTGTTGCTGGCCGCCGGAGAGCTGGTGGGGGAAGCGCCGCAGGAACCGGCGGTCGGTGGGCAGGGCCATCCGGTCGAGCACGTCGGCCACCGCCTGTCGACGGGCGCGGCGGGTCCGGCCGGGCGGGTGGCGCCGGGCGATCTCGCCGAGCACGGCGCCGACGCGGCGGAGGGGATGGAGCGCCACGGCGGGCTGCTGGGGGACGTACCCGACGGTGCCGGCCGGGGGCGGCGCGCCGGCGGTGACGGCCGAGCCCGCCAGCGCGATCCCGCCGGTGAGGCGGACGCCCGGCGTGGTCTCGCCGAGCAGCGCCCGGCCGGTGGTGGTCTTGCCGCTGCCCGACGCGCCGACGACGGCGAGGATCTCCCCGGCGCCGAGGTCGAAGGACACCCCGTCGACGAGCCGCCGCTGCCCGGCCGCGGCGGTCAGCCGCCGCACCCGCAGGAGCGGCCCACCGGGCGGCGGTCGCCGATCCGCTCCGGGAGCCTGCGGGCCGGAGCGGCGGTCCCGGCGGGGCGGGTGGGCGCCCCGGGCGGGCGGCCTCGCGTCCCTGGGCGGCGGGGCCGGATCGGCGCGGGCGGCCAGCACCTGGTCGGCGACCAGGTTGACGCCCACCGCCAGGGCGACGACCAGCGCGGCCGGTACGACGACGGCCCACGGTTGCAGGAACAGCCCGGTGCGGTTGCGGTCGACCATCACGGCCCAGTCCGCGGCGTCGGGGGCGACGCCGACGCCGAGGAAGCTGGCCGTGGCGACCAGGTAGACCGCGCCGACGAACCGGACCCCGGCGTCGGCGAGCAGGACCCGGCGGACGCCACGCCCCACGTACCCGCCGGCCCGGCGCCACCACGTCTCCCGGTGCAGGCGCATCGCCTCCACCGCCGGCCCGTGGGCGAGCGGCAGGGCGGCGGCCCGGGTGACCCGGGCGATCTCGGGAAGGGCGACGAGCGCCACGACGCCGACGAGGGTGGCCGGCCCGGGCCGTGCGACGGCGGCCACCAGGATCAGCAGCAGCAGGGACGGTACGGCGAGGACCAGGTCCAGTGGGCGCATGAGGATCTCGTCGACCCACCGGCGGCGGGTCGTCGCGGCGAGCAGGCCGACGGGAACCCCGACGAGGTAGGCCAGCAGGGTGGCGGCGACGGCCACCAGGACCACGGACCGGCCGCCGAGCAGCACCTGGTGCAGGACGTCCCGGCCGACGAAGTCGGTGCCGAGCGGCCCGTCGGGGGCGAACGGCAGACCGCGGGCACCGGCGTCGCCGGCCAGGGCGGGGCCGAGCACGGCGAGGCCGAGCGGCACGGCGAGCAGCAGGCCCGCGCCGAGCGTACGCAGCGGGGGCCTCACCGGACGGCTCCGGTACGCGGCGCGAGCCGGAACGCCACCAGGTCGGCGGTCAGGTTCACGGCCACGGCGGTGACGGCGACGAGCACGCACAGCGCCTGGACCGTGGGGACGTCCCGGGTGGAGACGGCGTCGACGAGGGCGGTGCCGAGACCGGGTACGACGAACACCGCCTCGACGACGATGACGCCGCCGAGCAGCCAGTCGGTGGTGCGGGCGAGCTGCTGGGCCACCGGGGCCAGGGCGTGGGGCAGCGCGTGGCGCAGCCAGAGTTGGCCGCCGGTGATGCCGAGACGCCGGGCGTGCCCGACGTGGTCGGCGCGCAGCGCGTCCACCATGCCGGCCCGGGTGAGCCGGCTGATCGTGCAGACGGGCCGGGCCAGCAGGACGAGCAGGGGCAGGACGAGGACTGCCGGCCGCGCGGACAGGTCGGCGCCGAACGCCGTGGGCGGCAACCAACCGAGCTGTACGCCGAACCCGGCGACGAGCAGGATCGCCAGGGCGAACTCCGGCACGGCGTACAGGGCGACGGACCCGGCGGACAGCGCCCGGTCGAGCCGGCCCCCTTCGCGCCGGGCGGCCAGCATGCCGACGCCCACGGCCAGCGGCACCAGCACCGTCAGGGTGAGAGCCGCCAACAGCACGGTGGCGCCGGCGCTGTCGGCGAGCCGCTCGGCGACCGGCCGCTGGGAGACCAGCGAGACGCCGAGGTCGCCCCGGAGGAGGCCGGTCAGCCAGTCGAAATAGCGCTGCCAGGCCGGCTGGTCCAGGTGCAGGTGCGCGCGGATCAGGGCGATGCGGGCCGGATCGGGCTGGTCACCGGCGATCACCACGGCGGCGTCACCGGGCAGCGCCTCGGTGAGCACGAAGACGACGGTGGCGACGCCGACGACCTGCCCGACGCCGAGCAGCAGCCGCCGGACGGCGTAGCGGGGCAGGCTCATACCAGCCAGACCTCGTCGAAGCGGGCCCAGTCGAGGGTGTTGGCGGGGGCGTCGGCCGAGACGCCGCCGACCCGTGGGCTGGTGGCGACGAGGAAGTCGGCGAAGCCCCAGATCAGGAAGCCGCCCTCGGCGTGCAGCATGCGCTGCATGTCGCCGTACGCCTGCCGCCGGGCCTGCTCGTCGGCGCTGGAGACGGCCCTGGCGTAGTGGGCGTCGAAGTCGGGCCGGGCCCACCTGGTGGCGTTGGTGGTGGAGTGGGTGAGCAGCCGCTGGGAGATGTGCGTCTCGATGGGCATGGCGCCGGAGCGGTACGACGCCAGCACGCCCGAGCCGAGGATGTCCCTCCAGTAGGTGTCCTTGTCGCCGATCCTCGGTTCGACGACGAGGCCGGCCTTCCTGGCCTGTTCGGCGAAGACGCTGGCGGCCTCGACGAATCCGCTGGCCACCGGCGCGGTGTCGAGCGGCACGCGCAGGCCGCGGGCGCCGGCCCGGTCGACGAGGAACCGGGCCCGGTCGAGGTCCTGGGAGCGCTGGGCGATGTCGTCGGCGTAGTGCTGGTAGCCCTTGCCGAACAGGTCGTTGCCGACCTGCCCGGAGCCGGCGAGCACGGTGTCGACGAGCTGCCGCCGGTCGGTCAGCAGGAACATGGCCTCGCGCAGGTCGCGGTCGTCGAACGGGGGACGGTCCACCTTCATCGCGAACGACTGCATGGTGCTGTTCGGCATCCGCGTGACGGTCATCCGGCGGTCGGCGGCGTACGTGCGGGCGGTGGTCGGGGTGACGTCGTGCGCGTAGTCCACCTGGCCGGCGAGCAGGGCGTTGACCCGGGCGGACTCCTCGTTGCTGGTCAGGTACTCCAGCTCGTCGAGGTGGGCCGCGCCGTCCCAGTGGTCGGCGTACCGCCGTAGCAGCAGCGACCGGCCCGGCCGCCAGGTGTCGAATGTGAACGGGCCGGAGCCGACGGGACGGTCGAAGGCCTTCGTGCCCTCGGGGACGATGTAGGCGCCGAAGGCCGCGAGGGCGTTGGGGAACTCGGCGAAGGGTCGCTTGAGGGCCAGCTCCACGACGCGGTCGCCGACCGCCCTGCTCGCGGCCAGGTCGATCATGTCGAGGCTCGCCCTGGCGCGGAAGGCCCGCGTCGGGTCGGTGATCCGCGCGTAGCTGTACAGGACGTCGGCGGCGCGTACCGGCCGGCCGTCGTGGAAGGTGGCCTGGCGCAGGGTGATCCGCCACCGGGTGAGGTCGGCGCTGGGTTCCCAGCCTTCGGCGAGACGGGGCCGGATGGAGACGTCGGAGCCGTAGTCGGCGAGCTTGTCGAACATCGCCTTGGCCCGCGACGCCTCGTTGAACAGGTTCGCCAGGTGGGGGTCGAGGGTCTCGTTGGCGCCGCCGCCGGCGAACGCCGCCCGCAGCCGCCCGCCGCGCCGGGGCCGGCCGGACGGGGCGGCGCCCGGGCCGGTGTGGACGCCGCAGCCGGTCAGCGCGACACCGGTCGAGGCGGCGGCGGAGAGGGCGGCGCCGCCGAGCAGGGCGCGGCGGGTCAGCCTCGGCGTGGCGGTGGGCGAGAGGGCCATGCTGGCGGGTCCTTCCGGAGGCAGGTGGAAAGTCGTGCGAGCGATTCGCCAAAACGATAACGGTTTCCATTTGCGTCCTGCCGGGAGGGTTGCCGGGTGCATGGCATTGCACCTGCATTGCGAACGACGTACGGTGTTCGCAATGCAGGTGTATTGCAAAAGGGGGGCTGGCGTGCGGGTGATCGCGTTGTCCGAGGTGACCGGGGACATGACCGGGCTGGTGGGCGGCAAGGCGGCCCGGCTGGCGGAGCTGGCGCGGTCGGGCGAGCGGGTGCCGGACGGCTTCTGCGTCACCACCGCCGCCCACGAGCGGGGCGTGGTGCCGCGGGCCGAGGTCACGCAGGCGTACGAGCGGCTCGGCGGGGGACCGGTGGCGGTGCGCTCCAGCGCGACCGCGGAGGACCTCCCGGACGCCAGCTTCGCCGGGCAGCAGGACACCTTCCTCGCCGTCACCGGGATCGCCGATCTCCTGACGGCGATCGATGGATGCCGGCGCTCGCTGCACGACCCCCGCGCCGTCGCCTACCGCGACGCCCACGGGATCGACCACGCGTCGGCGCGGGTGGCCGTCCTGGTGCAGCGCATGGTCGACCCGGTGACCGCGGGTGTGCTGTTCACCGCCAACCCGCTCACCGGCTGCCGCACCGAGATGATGGTGGAGGCGGCCGAGGGGCTCGGCACGGCCGTCGTGGACGGCAGCGCCGCCGTGGAGCGGTACGTCCTCGACGGATCACCCCGGGCCGGTGCCGGCCTGCTCACCGCCGAGCGGCTGGACGAGCTGCGGGACGCGGGTCGCCGCCTCCAGGAACGGTTCGGCTGCCCGCAGGACGTCGAGTGGGCCTACGACCGGCAGGGCGTGCTCTGGCTGCTCCAGTCGCGGCCGATCACCACGCTGTTCCCGCTGCCACCGGAGACCGGGCGGCCGGCTCCCCGGGTCTACCTGGAGTTCGGCCACGTGCAGGGCATGCGGCAACCCGCCACCCCGATGGGCATGTCCACCCTGAAGTCGCTGGTGGCGGCGATGCTGGCGTCGTTCGGCCTGACCGTGGAGATCACCGACATCGGCGGGCGCCTGTACGGCGACCTGACCGACCTCGCGCGGCACCCGTCGACCCGCAAACGGCTGGTCAAGCTGATGGCGGTGGACTTCGGGCCGCGGGCCCAGGCGGTGATGGAGCACGTGCTCGCCGACCCGCGCTTCGCGCCGCTGCCGGCTTCCGGTCCGGGGCGTACGGCCACCGGCCCGGCGCTGCGGACCGCCGCCCGCGCGGCGACCGGGGTCGTGCGGGCGCTGGCCCGCCCGGAGGCCGCCCGAGCCCGACTGTTCCGGGAGGTCGAACGTCTCCGGGTCGGCTCGGCCGCGCCCGCCGGGCTGGACACCGCCGCCGAACGGCTGCGGTACGTGCGCGACGAGGACCCGTCGGCCAGCCCCGACGACCTCGTCTGGCCGATCGTCGCCGGGATGCTCGCCGCCACGCTGCCGGCCTCGCTGCTGCGGGGCGTGGCCGGCCCCGGCGAGATCGACACGGTGCTGGGCGGCATGCCGCACAACGTCACCATCGAGATGGACCTGGCGTTGTGGCGGCTGAGCCAGCAGGCCGCCGCGCATCGTAACCTGCTGCTCACCACCCCGCCGCAGGACCTGGCCGCGGCGTACGCGCGGGGAACGCTGCCCGACATCGGCCTGGCGGCGTTCCTGGACCGCTACGGTCACCGCGCCGCCGCCGAGGTCGACCTCGGGGTGCCGCGCTGGGACGAGGACCCAGCCCCGGTCTTCGCGATGATCGCCAACTACCTGCGCGTCACCGACCCGGAGCAGGCCCCGGACCGGCGCTTCGCCCGCGCCGCCGAGGCCGCCGAGGCCGCCTGCGCGGACCTCGTCGCCCGGGCGCGCCGGCGCCGGCCGCTCCGCGGCCGGATCGCCGGATTCCTCCTGCGCCGGGCACGGATGCTTGCCGGCCTGCGAGAGGCCGGCAAGTTCGCCGGCCTCTACCGGCTACGGGAGATGCGCCGTCAACTGCTGCTCGTCGGCGCCGAGCTGGCGGAGCGGGGGCTGCTGGGGCGGCCCGACGACATCATGTTCCTCACCCTCGACGAGGCGCACGCGGCCGTGCACGACGGCGCCGACCATCGCTCGACGGTCACCGCGCGCCGCGCGACGTACCGGCGGGAACTGCGCCGCCCGGCGGTGCCGGTGGCCCTGCTCTCCGACGGCACCGACGTCGAGGCCGTCCTCGCGCCGCCGCCGGCCCCGGACGGCGTCCTCCGGGGGGTGGGCGCGGCGGCGGGCCGGGCGACCGGCCCGGCGCGGGTGGTCCACGACCCGGCCGCCGCCCACGTCGAACCCGGCGACGTGCTGGTCGTTGCCACCACCGACCCCGGCTGGACGCCCCTGTTCCTCACCGCCGCCGCGCTGGTCACCGAGACGGGGGCGGTGATGGCGCACGGCCCGACGGTCGCCCGGGAGTACGGCATCCCCGCCGTCATCTGCGTCCCCGACGCCACCCGCAGGATCCGGACCGGCCAGCTCGTCACGGTGGACGCCGCCGCGGGCACGGTGACCCCGCACCCCGCACCCCGCCCCCGGGCCGCGGAGCCGTCGGTGATCGGCGAGGCGTCCGCGTCGTGACAGCATGAGGCCATGCCGAAGAAGGTCGACCGCCACGAACGGCGCACGCTGATCGCGGCCGCCCTGATGCGCGTCGCCGCGCGTCAGGGCGTGGAGGCCGTGAGCCTGCGTCACGTGGCGGCCGAGGCCGGCGTCTCGGCCGGAATGGTCCAGCACTACTTCCGCACCAAGGACGAGATGATGGCCTTCGCCATGACCGTCGTGCGGGAGCGCAGCCAGGCCCGGGTGACCGAGGCGATCGCCCGGCTCGGCGAGGACCCGGCCCCCCGGCTGCTGCTCCGCACGATGGTCGCCGCGCTGCTACCGCTGTCCGAGGAGTCGCTCGCCGACGGGCGGGTCGCCCTGGCGTTCCTCGCGTACGCGGCGGTGCGGCCGGACGTCGCCGCCGGCATGCGCGAGGACACCGACCAGCTGCGCGCCTTCGTCGCCGGTCTCATCCCGGGTCCCCGGCGGGACGAGTACGCGGCCGGCGTGCTGGCGCTGATGGAGGGGCTGGGTGTCCACCTGCTCGGCGGCTACTACACCGCCGAGCAGGCGCTCGCCGCGTTGGACGCCCACCTCGACCTCGTGTTCGCCGGCGGCGGGACGTCTCGATAAAAGTTTTCGTCTCCATCGATGATCCTCTTGGAACTTATCTCCAGAGCGACTAC
This sequence comes from Micromonospora sp. NPDC047620, assembly GCF_043205005.1. Classification (NCBI taxonomy): domain Bacteria; kingdom Bacillati; phylum Actinomycetota; class Actinomycetes; order Micromonosporales; family Micromonosporaceae; genus Micromonospora; species Micromonospora sp. NPDC047620. The sequence goes on from NZ_JBIDDG010000008.1 coordinate 177,259, forward strand.
CCTCCTGTGGACCACCTACCGTCCATCGTGGAGGAGACTGGTCATGCGCAAGCTGATGTCAGCGGTCGGAGCGGGGGCCCTGCTGACCGTGGGGTTGTTGGCCGGCGCCGCCCCGGCGCAGGCGGCGAGCTGCACCCTCGTGCAGTCCGAGATCTACAACGGCGCCAACATGATCGCGTGGTCCCAGGGGCTGCAGGGCTGCTCGGGTGACGTCTACTGGGAGATCCAGTCGGGCGACGCGGGTGGCTGGCAGGTCGCGCAGAGCGGCACCACGCACTACGACAACGCGGTCCAGAGCTACTACGGTGACGTCGAACTACCGTGTTACCTGCGGGTCTACGCGAAGTTCGGCAGCCAGGAGAAGCTGACCCAGCCGGTGCAGAACTACAACTGCGCCGGCTGACGCCCGCCGGCACGGGCCGCAGCCGCACGGCTGTGGCCCGTGCCGAGAGCCGCCGCTCAGGGCGTCGGATACCGGGCGACGTAGACCGGCGCGCCGACCCGGGTCGTGTCGGCCGGCCCGCCCACGCCGTTGACCACGTGCGTGCCGGGGCGGGGCCGTCCGGCGGTGGCCGTGCCGGACGGCGCGACCCGGTGGCGCCGCCGGACGAACCGACGGCGCCACCGGGTGCGGCCCGCGCATCAGGCGGAACGGCCTCCGGGCGGGATCACACCGTCCCGACCGGGCGCTGGTGGGCGCCGGTGATGTCGGTGCCGGCGATGTGCGGCGTGGAGCCGGTGACGAAGAGCCGGTAGCCGTCGTGGTAGCCGACGTAGGAGCCACGCTGGTGGTGGGTGACGCGCAGGTTCAGCCGCGTGCCGGCGGCAACCTGGACCTGGATCGTGTCGGCCAGTTCGACGGAGTTCGACACGGCGAGCACCCGTCCCGTGTCGTCGGTCAGCCGCAGGTCGAAGTCGTCCACGAGCGCCGTGCCACGCGCCGCGCCGCTCGGGTAGTCCAGGTGGTTGTTCGCGGCGCTGGTCACGTACCCCGACAGGGTGGCGAGGTCGTAGCGCATCCACTTCGGGACGACGTTGACGGTGACCCACTGGGTGCTCTGGGAGGTGAACCGGTAGTCGACGGAGCTGCCGGGCGACAGCGTGCTGCGCTCCACCATGAACGAGGTGTCGTTGCCGTAGCCAATACCGCGGGCGTACTCGTCGCGGTATTGCTCGTACAGCTCGTAGCTGCGGGTGGAGGTCCCGTACGGCACGGTCGCGGTACGGCGCACCGCGCCGCCGCTGGTGACGTACGCCCCGTCGGCCGTGCGCCCGAGCCCGTGCGCGCCGGCCGGGCCGAGCGGACCCAACGGGCCGAGCGGGCCGAGCGGCCCGACGGGGCCCAGCACGCCCCACACGCCGCCGGCCTGGACCTGCTTGCTGAAGTCACCCAGGCTGGGCAGCGTCTCGTGGTACGCCTCCGGCGACAGCGGGCCGTCGGGGCCGAGCGGGCCCCACTCGCTCATCGGCCCGCCGTACCAGCCGAGCATGCCTGCCCAGTCCTCCCAGGCGGTTCCGGTGATCCAGCTTGACGGGTGCCATGGCTCGACGCCGATCGGACCGGCGACGCCGAGCGGCCCCCAGGGGCCGATCAGCCCGTAGTGGCCCAGGGGGCCCATGGGCTTGAGGTAGTCGGCGGGGCGCAGCGGGTCGCCGGAATAGGTGGTCTGCACCGTGGGGCTGACCGTGGACAGGTCGCCGCCGAGGGCCTCCACCGAGGTCGCCGACACGTAGCCGGCGTCCGCGGCCCGGGCGGGGGGCGCCGCTGCGACGACGCCCACCGTGGCGGCGAGCAGTGCCGTGAGAAGGCGCCGTCGGGCCGGCGTCGCCCGGCGGCGTGCTGCGGGTGTCCCCTGCATGTGTCGTGCTCCCGTGTCGTGTCGTCGATGGACCAGGCCGGCGCCCCGACATGCCCGGACACGCGTCACCGCAGCCGACGGCGCCGCCCCTCTGAAATGGGCGGAGACGGGTGGGGGTGATGCTCGGCGTCGGAAATCACGTGCCGACCGGGCCGGGAAACCGGCCCACAGAGCCTACAAAAGGACGGGCCGCGCGGGAAATCCGAAAAGGCGTGACTTTCGTCTTCTTGACTTCACCACGGGCCGCCGCCAATGCGGCGGCGCCCGACGGCTCGCCCGCTTCTGTGGACGACTGGAAAATCCGGGTGGGCCGGCAGGGAAATGACGCAGAAAGCGACGGCGCGAAATGCGGGACCTGTCGTCGCCGCCCCGCGCGGACCCCCGGGCGTGCCGGCCGGTCGACGCCGGCTCCCGGGCCCGCTTCCCGGATCCGCTGTCCACCCCGCCGGCCCTTGGCAGAGTGAAGGCGTGACCGAGAAGGGGCCGACGGTGGCGGCCGGCCGGATCCAGCTGGTCGGGGAGTCCAGCGCGGTCAGCCGGCTGGAGCTCTTCCTCGACCTGATCTTCGTCTTCGCCTTCATCACCGTGTCCAGCACGGCCGCGGCCGACCTGACCGTCGCGAGCCTGCTGCACGGCGTGGTGCTGCTGGTCCTGCTGTGGACCTGCTGGCTGTCGTACGCCTGGCTCGGCAACGTCGTCCGGGTGGACCGGGGCGTCATGCCGGTGGTCATCTTCGGCCTGGCGGCGGTGATCCTGGTCGTGGGGGTGACCCTCAACGAGACGTTCTCCGACAAGCCGGGCGGCCTGCACGGGCCGCTGGTCGTCGTGGTCTGCTACCTGCTCGTCCGCTCCGGCGCGCTGCTGGTGGCCACCGTCGCCGTCTGGCGGGATCCCGCCGCCCGGCGCACGTACCCGCGTGTCTGGGTGCCCCTGCTCGCCGCCGCGCCGTTGGTGCTGGCCGCGGGCCTCCTGCCCGTCGGCGCGTTCGGTGCCGGCGGCGAAGCCCGGGAGTGGGCCCGCTTCGCGCTGCTGCTGGCCGCCTTCCTCGTCGAGTACCTCGGGATAGCGATCATCGGCGTGAGCTGGTGGCGCGTCCAGTCCGTCAAGCACTGGACCGAGCGGTTCCATCTGATCATCCTGGTGGCGTTCGGCGAGATCATCATCTCGGCCGGCGCGGGCCAGGGTGTCGGCTGGGCCAGCCCGGTCACCTGGGGGGTGGTCGGGGGCGTCGTGCTCAGCATGCTGCTGGTGGGCGTGCTCTGGTGGACGTACTTCGACATCGCCAGGTTCTCCGCCGAGGACGCGCTGGAACAGACCCCCGGTGTCGCCCGCTCGCGGCTCGCCCGGGACGCGTACACGTTCCTGCACCTGCCGATGATCGTCGGGCTGATCCTGCTCTCGCTCGGGCTCAAGCACACGTTCAACAGCGTGGCGTTCCAGTCGGTGCGGTCGGCGCCGGCGCTCGGCCTCTTCGCCCTGTACGGCGGGGTGGCGCTGTACCTGCTCGCCCTGATCGCCTTCGAGCGCCGGACGATCGGCATCTGGGGCCGCGGGCCGCTCGTCGGCCTCGTCCTGGTGCTGGCGCTCGCCCCGGTGGCGGCGCGGGCGCCGGTGGTCGCCCAGCTGGGGCTGCTCGCCGCCGCGGTCGCCAGCCTGGTCCTGCTCGACCGCACCGTCTTCCGGGTGCGGCACCGGGCGCTGCACCGGGCGATCGAGCCGGTCACCGAGCGCTCCACCGGAGTCACGCCCAAGGAACTCTTCCTCGACCTGGTCTTCGTCTACGCCTTCATCCAGGTCACCGAGCTGATGACCGCGCAACCCGGCTGGCGCGGGCTGCTCCAGGGGCTGGCGGTGCTCGTGCTGCTCTGGTGGGCGTGGTGCAGCTACGCCTGGCTCGGCAGCTCGTTCCGCACCGAGAACGCCCTCGCCCGGCTCCTGCTCCTCGGTGCCGCGGCGAGCATCCTGGTGATCGCCGTCGCCGTGCCCGCGGTCTTCATCGGCCTGCCCGGCGGCCTGCCGGGACCGCTGGTCTTCGTGACGTGTTACGGCCTCGTGCGCGCCCTGAACTTCGTCGCGTTCTGGACGGTCGCCAGGAAGGACCGGCTGTTCCGCGGCCAGTTGGTGCGCCTCGCGGTGTCGGCCGCCGTGGCGCTCGCGCTGCTCTACGCCGCCGCCATCGTCCCGCCGCCGTCGGACGATCCGCAGGCCTTCCGACCCGTCCGTGTCGCCCTGTGGGCCGCGGCCATTATCGTCGAACTCGGCAGCGGTTACCTGCTCAACGCCCGGCACTGGCCGGTCCGCTCCGCCGAGCACTGGGCCGACCGGTTCGGCCTGATCATCCTCGTCGCGCTCGGCGGCGCGATCGTCTCGACCGGCGCCTCGGTGAGCAACCGCGCGGTCTCCGTGCCCGTGGCCGTCGCCTCCGTGCTGAGCCTGGTGGTGGTCGCCATGCTCTGGTGGGCGTACTTCGACGTCGACGCCACCGCGGGGCAGCGAGGCGTGCAGAGACTGCACGACGGCCGGCGCAGCCGGCTCGCGCTCGAGGCGTACACGTACTCGCACCTGCCGATGATCGTCGGGGTCGTGCTGGTCGCGCTCGGGCTGCGCAAGACGGTGGCGGAGGTCGAGCGGGTCGCCGGACCCGTCGGGTGGTGGGACATGTCCCACCTCACCCTCTACGGCGGGGTGATCGTCTTCCTTCTCGCCGACCAGGCCTTCTGGTGGCGAATCCAGCACCGGGTCCGTGGCCTGCGGCTCGTCGCGATCGTGGCGTTGGTCGGGCTGACGGCGGTGACCACCGCGGTGTCCCGGCTGGCGGGGCTGGCCGTCCTCGCCGGCGCCCTGTGCGCGTTCGCGCTGGCCGAGGCCGTCAGCACCCGCCAACTGCGGCACGCCGCGCACGACCCGCTGGTCCCGGAGTCGTCCGCACCGCACGGGCGCTGACCGGGCGCCGCCGGGAGCCGCTTGCCCGCCGACCTCCGAGGCCGTCCGACCGGAAACCGCCGCGTCGTGACCACCCCCGGCAACGCTCCGCGATGGTTCCGCGCCCGCCGAGCCGGCCCGGAAGAAATTCCGAGGACGTCATTCGGTACGCCGGAAACAGCAATTCCCCGCCGTCGTCATCGGCATACGACAATAGGGATGGGTCACACGGGGAAACTACCCGGATTGGTGCCTCGGCCCATGGCGGTCAGGGCAGAATGTGCGCAGCGGGCACGAGGGCCGGCGTCAATTGATTCGCCATTCCCGTTGCCCCTGCTGGCGTCGTTCCGCCCCGCCGCCCGGCCACCCGCCCACCCCGGCTCGCCGCGCGCGGGCGGCGGTCGACACGTCACGGCGTCAGGCACTTCTCGAACCAGTGGTGCGCGTAGTGCTCGGTGTTGTAGGGCTCGATCTCCCGGTAGCCGGCCGCGCGGTACATCGCGATCGCCTCGGTGAGGTTGCGATTGGTGTCCAGCCGGACGGCGGTCCAGCCCCGTGCGGCGGCGTGTCGTTCCAACTCGCCGAGCATCCGCCGCCCGACCCCGAGCCCGCGTACGGTGTCCGCCACCCAGACCCGCTTGATCTCGGCCGGCGCGTCGTGGTGGAGCTTGACCGCGCCGCACCCGACGGGCTCGCCGTTGAGGGTGGCGAGCAGGAACAGGCCGGCCGGCGGGACGAGGTCCTCGTCGTGCACCGGGTTGCTCCGGCTCGGATCGAACCCGTCGTCGAAGCGTCGGGAGACTTCCCGGGCATAGGCCCGCGTGCAGGCCCGGGCCCGCGGGTCGCCGGGCGGGCAGGGTGCGATGACCACCATCGACGCGACGAGCAGCCGCTCGACCTCGGCCATCGCCGCGACGAGCCGCTCCCGGCGCCGCGCGGACAGCGGTGCGAGGATCGACGAGGCGAACTCGTCGGAGCGCTTGTCGAGTTCACACCACTCCGCCCGGCCGGCGTCGGTGAGCGTGGCGACCCGTACCCGCCCGTCGCCCCCGAGAGGGGCGGACGGCCCGACGGTGACCAGCCCGTCGTGCTCCAGGGCGCGCAGGAGCCGGCTGAGGTGACCCGAGTCCAGCCCGAGCCGGGCCCGGAGCACCGCGACCTCGCTGCCACCGGGGCCGATCTCCCACAGCACCCGCGCCTGCGCGAGGGGACGCCCGCGCGCCATGTACGCGTCGTCGAGGGCGCCCACCCGCTGGGTCACCGTCCGGTTGAACCGCCGCACCGCGGCGACGAGCTGATCCGAGGTCATAAAACCTGACTTTAGTCAGCTATCCGTCTCGGCGCCAGGGGCTTGCGGGGCCGGTGGCCAGGTGGCGCCCGGTCGAACGCCGTGGCCGAGCGGCCGGTCGCCCGGCTATGGTGTCGGCCATGCAGGATCGGCACGGTCTCCGCCGCGTCGGCAAGCGCGTCTCGCTGCCGGCGCTGCTGATGCTGGCCGTGCTGGTCATGGTGCTGTCGGCGGCGCGGGCCGTCGGGCTGTGCATCGTGTTCCGGTGCACGCGGCGGGCCGTCCCCGGGTGCGTGCCGGCGTGGTCGGCGGACCGTGCTCCGCCCAGGCTGACGTTCGCCGTCTGAAGCCTGTTCGCCTCCCGACGCCCTGCGGCGCCGGCCCGTGGCTTGGAGCACCATGCCGACCCTGCGTCACGACACGCGTCCCCGTTCCCTGTCCGTCGGTAACGGACCGTCCCGACCGATGACGTGCGCCGCCGCGCACGCTTCGGCGTGGGGACGGTGAGCATGCTGGCTCCCGGCGCGTACGCCCGCCTCGGCGTACGGCATCCCGTCGCCCTCGACCTCGGCACGTCGACGGTGCGCGTGTGGACCCCGGTGCACGGGGAGGTCGTCACCGAACCCGCCGTCGTCGCGCGGATACCCTCCGGCGGCCATGCGGTCGGGCGCGCCGCGATGGACCTGCGCGCCACCAGCGGCGCGAAGCTGTTGTGGCCGGTGCGGCACGGTGTGGTGGAGGACTTCTTCACCTGTGTGCACCTGTTGCGGGTGGTGGCGGCGGCCGCCGGGCGGCCGGGCGACGACGTCTCACCGGTCGTCGTCGGCGTGCCGGCCACCGCCACGTTGCAGCAGAAGAACCTCCTGGTCGCGGTGGTCCGCCGCGCGCTCGGCGGGCGCGTCGCCACCGTGGAGGAGCCGTTGGCGGCAGCCCTGGCCTGCCAGGCCGACCTGGACCGCGACGACGTCGTCGCCGTCGACATCGGGCACGGCCGCACCGAGATCGCCCGCATCGCCGACCGTGCGGTCGCCGCCGCCGAGCACGTCGACGTGCCCAACGCCGTCGACCAGGTGCCGTTCATCGCGGCCGCCGTGCGCCGCGTCGGCGCCCGCCCGGTCGGCCCGGGGCGACGTCGGCTGCTGATCACCGGCGGCGGGGCGGCGCATCCGGGGCTCGCGGCCCGGCTGGCCGCCCTGACCGGCCGCACCGTCACGATGCCCCCGGATCCGCACCTGGCCACGCTCGCCGGCCTGCGCCTGCTGCTCACCGGCTGACCCCGGGCGACGGTCCCCGCACGGCGAGGCGACGACGCACCATGCCTGCCGTCGCCGCAGCCGGACGTGCCCCTCGTCCGGCCGTCACCGCACCGCGCCCACCGCTGCGGTTCCCTCATTACCTGGAGTTCCGATGGACGTCGAACTGACACCGCTGCCCGGCATCGGTTTTCGCCGCATGTTCACCACCGACGCCGGATGCCGCGTCGGCGTGGTGACCCACTACGCCGGCGGCCGGCGTGAGCTGGTCTACCACGACGGCGACGACCCCGACGCCACCCGCAGCATCATCCTCAAACGCGACGAAGCCGTCGCCCTCGCGGGACTGCTCGGCCTCCTCGACGTCTTCGACGTCACCATCACCGCGCCCGACGATCCCGGCCGGCAGCCCGCCGCGCCGCGGTGAGTGCCCGCCGGCACACGGATCCCGCGCACCGCGCAGCCTGCGACGACGTCCCCGCCGCGCCACCCGAGCCGCGGCGCGGCGGGAACGTCGACGAGGTCAGCCGGCGCGGCGGAGGCGGCGGAGCATGCCGTCGAGGTCCTGGACGAAGAGTTCGTGCCGGAAGTAGTGGCCCCCGGGAACCTCGCGCCACTCGTGCGGGATGCCGGCGCGGGCCAGAGCCGCCCGGAACTCGCGCTGGCCGGCCAGCACCTGGCGGTGTCGAACCAGTTGACCGGGTCGGGCGAGGTGCCGGCGGCGAGGAAGACGCGCTTGTTGTGGTAGCTGCCGATGCGCTGGACGGGGTTGTCGGCGCTGACCCGGGCCTCGTCCCACAGCGGTGCGCCGTAGACCGTGCCGCCGCCCAGGTCCAGCGCCGCCGAGGTGGCGTTGGCCCAGTGCACGACCAGGCCGAAGTCCCGGCGCAGGCTGGCCGGACCGGAGTGGGAGCTGACCGAACAGAAGTGGCCGTAGTACTTCGCGGCGTACTTGAGGGCGCCGAACCCGCCCATCGAGAACCGGCGACGGCGCGTCCGTCGTACTCCGGGAACGTGCGGAAGTTCGACTCGATCCACGGCAGCAGTTGCGCTATGTGGAAGGTCTCCCAGTTGCGGGGGCCGGTGTTGCTGTGCACCGGCTTCGAGTACCAGCCGGTCGAGGCGTCCGGCATGACGACGATGATCTCCCGGCCGGCGGTGAGATGCCGTGTCGGCGGCCTGGCGGGCTTCTGCCTCGCCCTGCACCGCGTCGATGAGGCCGGCTTCCGTCTGCCCGATCTTGACGTTGAGGGCGTCGATCCTCTCGTCGGACCGGGCGTACAGGGCGACGACCGGCCCGCCCTGCCGTGATGAGGAACGTACGAACAGCCTCATCGGGACCGATCAACCGACCCACCGTCAAACCTCCAAGGAAATCATGAAGCGGAGCAACCGATGAGAAAAGCGCCTATATTGGGGCAAATCGAGTCGGTGGGAGTGTCTTCCCGGCGTGGGCCACCGTTGCGTTAGAGGACCGGGCGCTTGTGGAAGGCGCCGTCGACGGTCCAGGGGGAGAGGACTGACCTCGATGGCGCTGGCTACAGATACCCGCGAGGCGACCCGATCGGGGTGGGGCGGGCCCATTCACATGCTCGCCCTGCTGGGCGTGTGCCTGCTCGCGGCCACCGCGCCCATCGCGCCTGCCGTGTTGCAGACGATCGGGGTCTGGGTCGCCCCCATAATCATCGCGCTGAGGCTGCGGGCGGTGGCTCCCTTGGATGCACTGGCCGTCGCCGTCGCCCTGTGGGCGAGCACAGCCGCCATCGGCCACACCTGGTACCCCGAGGTTCGTGCCACCGCCTGGGCGTATTGGAGCGTCGCTTTGATCTTCGTGGCGACCCGATGCACGATCCGCACTGCCAAAGACATCGCCGCGGTGGGCGCCGCATATCTGTGTGGCTGCCTCTACGCGGCGGCCGACGTGATAGGTCAGGCACGCCAACTCGACACTGCGATCGACGCCGCGCCGGCCCGCATCGGCGCTGGCGGCATCAACGCGAACTACACCGCCTATGCCCTAGTCGCCGGCATACTCATCGCCGTCGCGCTGCTGTTCGTCGCGCCGCTGCCACGCCTGCTGCGGATCGGGGTGGGCCTCACGACCGTCGTGTTTGGGTACGCAATTCTGTGGACCGGCACGCGGGGGGCACAGCTCGCTGTCGCACTCATGCTGATCTACCTGCTCGCATCGACGGTGAACCCGCGCGTGGTGTGGATAGTCTCTGCGGTTGCCGCAGCGGTGACCCTCGTCGCTGTCCCGGCCGGCCTATACGGAGACGAGCGGCTGCTGTGGTGGCAGCAGTTCTTCGACCGCCAAGACGACGGGCTGTCCGGGCGGTTCTACGTGTGGGAGGTGGCGCGCGACCTTTGGTACGACAACCTGTGGACCGGAATTGGGCCCGGTATGTTTCCTATCTCAAACGCACTCGGCATCGGCGCGCACAGTGTGCCCCTCACCATCGCAGTCGAGCTTGGCGTCATCGGGTTGGTGTTGGTGGCGGCAACATTCGTCGGAGCGTTGCGGTCGGCTGCTGCCGGCGGACCGACCACACAGCGCCTCGCGGGGATGCTCGTGATCGCGTGGCTGCCGGTTTGGCTGTCCGGGCATTGGGAGCTATCCCCGGTGGCGTGGCTAGCGGTCGCCATGTGGTCGCGGCTGCCGGCCTGGAACGGAAACCGGGGCCAGCACCGCCTGAGGCGGAATGCCGCCGCGGTCCGACCGTTAGGCAGCCTGAACAGCCAGGGCCGGCCCTGGCGTGGTGTAGCTGGACGGGGTGAACCCGGCGGGCAGCGCTCCCGTGACGCCACTCTGGATCGCCGTGCCGTGGCAGAGCAACGCCGCGGCGGCGGTTGGTAGATCCCGGATCTCCTGGCTCGCGTTGGTGGCCAGCATGCTCACCGCGTCGGAGCCTTGCGGGGTGACGGTCAGCCACAGGGGCACGCCGGTGGCGGGGCCGCTGGCCGGCACGGTGAAGGTGATCGCGACGGCGCGTGTGCCGGCGACGGATGCGGACACTGCGCCCGCGTCGAGGAGCAGAGGGCCGGGTACGCCATTGCTGTCTGCGCGGATACCGAACCGCAAGTCAGTGTCGGCAACACCAACGTCGACGTACGCGCCGATGGCCTGCAACACCTGACCGGGTGGCAGCCATACGAGTTGGGCCCGCTCGGTCCCCGCCTGCCCAGAGAGGATGGTGAGGGCACCGGGGGTTCCACGCCACAGCGCCGACGGGATGCGTCGCGCGATTGATGATGTTGTCCTGCAGGTGGAAGGTGCGGAAGTCGGCTCTGCCGCCGTGCAGGAGGTACAGCACCGGATAGCGCCTGCCGCTGGTGTGGTAGCTGTCGGGCAGCAGGACGTTGACCGCCGGGTCCCACTCGACGGCGGCGGTGGCGAAGCGGTAGTACTGCAGCCGCCCGGGGTTCTCGTTGCGGTCGACGATGTGCAGGCCGTGGCCGTCGACAGCGGCGACCGCGGGGGACGACGCGGAGAACGCCCCGGCGAACGCTCCGGCGGCGGCGACTCCCGCCGTGCCGGCCAGCAGGCGTCGGCGGCTCACTCGACGACGGACGTTGCCACTGTCGCTCATGGTTTCCCTCCAGTGCCGGGGCCGCGTCGACCCGGCGTGACGACTGGTGCGCGCCCGCCTCCGTCCGGCGGGTTCACGCCGACGCGACGAACTGACTGACGTGGTACGCGGTGCTCCGGTTGTCGGGCGTCCTGGTCCACTTCGACACCATCAGGTGCAGGTCGTTGGCCCGGCGGCTGGACCACGGGTGGATGAAGCCGCCGTAAAGTCCGGGCTCCTGCCACGGCGTGACCTGGACCTTCTCCGCCGTCCAGACCTGGTCCGGCCCGCCGGCGGTGCGGGTGACGATGCAGCCGGTGGCGCAGTTGAGGTAGGACATCACCCAGGTGCCGTCGGCGAGCCGCCGCACCGACGGCTCGCCGAACCGGCCGGTGAGGATCGGCGTGCACGGGCGGCCCCAGCCCCAGTTGCTGCCGTTCCAGCCCCAGCCCTCGTAGGACTCGGGGTAGAAGAGTCGGTCCCAGCGGACGCGGCGCAGCATCATCGGGCCGTCCTGCCGGCCCGAGCGCACCGAGAAGACGTACACCCAGTCTCCGTCGCGCTGCATCGTCCACATCTGGAAGGGGTCCGTGTTGGTGCCGTCGTTCCACCACTTCAGCGGCGTACGGACGAAGTCGTTGCCGTTGTCGCTGTAGGCCAGCCCCGCGTAGCGCGACTTCCAGTGCGGCCCGGCGGGGCCGGCGGAGTTCCAGTTCTCGATGCTCATGTACGAGATGAGCTGGCGGCCGGTCTCGGGGAAGCTGATGCCGTCGTTGGGGATGACGGTCACCTCCCAGAGGCCGTCGATGCCGACGCCGTGGTGGCCGTTGTGCATCAGCTCGGGAGCCCGCCCGTTGCCGGCGACCCGGGCGGCGCTGTCGAAGACGATCCCACCGCTCGACGCCGGGTGGACGTAGGAGCGCAGCATCACCGGTGAGCGCCAGTCGTTGGGCAGCGGCGGGCCCTCCGGCCACGGCGTGTTGAAGGTGTCGCCGAACAGGTAGCCGATGGAGCCGTTCTCCAGCACGTACGGTATGCCGAGGTCGGTGCCGGCGACCTGCCACCGGTGGTTGGTGTCCAGGTCGGCCCCGGTGAGGCGCTTCTTCCAGTAGGCGGCCTGGGCCGCGCCGGGGGCCAGGGCCGGCGACCGCGGCGGCCGCGCCGACCACGGCGACCTTCCCGAGCAGTGAGCGGCGGTTGATCGTCATGACCGTCCTTGTCGCGAGCGTGCGGCGGGCAGGGCGGAGAACTGTGGCGCCGGAACGGATGCCGACCCAGTCAAGCGACCTCCGTCGATGTAAAGCTGGAAGCTACGGCCAACGTCCGGCGCAGTCAAGCGCGCTCCGTCGCCGAAGGATGTTTACGGGCGGCTAGTGACATCCTGCCGGAAACTTTCGTCAATCCATTGACAGGCGTCACCGCCCTTCTCCAGACTCGCGCCATCGGAGCCCCGCTCGCCCGCGCTCCGAGCACCGCCCCGACCGACCGGCGGGCCGGCGCGACCGCAGATCGCACGGCCCGTCCCCGCAGCCGCCACCACCGCAGCGAGGAGCCGCCCGTGCGTACCGTAGGCATCGTCCGCCGGCTGGGCGTGGCGCTCGTGGCCGCCGTGGTGACCTGGGCGGCGCTGGCCGTGGCGGCCGGCGCACCCGCCGGCGCTGCCGCGCCCACCTTCAAAGCCCCGTTCCCGTGCGGGCAACGGTGGACCTACAGCCACCACAGCAGCGAGGTCCGCCAGGCGCTGGACTTCGTCCGGGCCGACGGCGGGGTCACCGACGGCACCCCCGTGCTCGCCTCGGCAGCCGGCACCGCGTACCGCTACTCGCAGCCGAGCGGCGCGGGCAACTACATCGCCATCGAGCACGGCGGCGGATGGAAGACCTACTACTTCCACCTCGCCGCCTACTCGGTGGCCAACGGCGCGACAGTCGCCCAGGGCCAGCAGATCGGGCTGACCGGCAACACCGGCAACTCATCCGGCGCGCACATCCACTACGAGCAGCTGTACAACGGCGTCGGGCAGACCATCGTCATCAACGGCATCTCACTCGCGCCGTATCCGGGCTCCTACCACCAGCGGTACCTCACCAGTGACAACTGCGGTCGCCCCGCCGAGGCCGTCGCCGGTCGGGCGTTCGGTTTCGGCGACGGGCAGCACGTCGTGGCGGTGGGTGCGGCGGGGTCGTTGGTGAACCTGTCGTGGTCGCCGGGTGCGGGACTGGTGCGGGCGGACTGGGGCGGGGGCCCGCTGACGGGTAAGGCGGTCGGGTATCCGCACGCCGGTCAGCAGCACGTGTTCGCGCGGGGGAGCGACAACACGTTGCGGCACTGGTGGTTCGGGCCGGGCATGGCCTCTCCCGGCTTGGACGACTGGAACACGGTCGGGCGGGTGATGTCGAATCCGACCGGCTTCGCGTACGGCAGCCAGCAGCACGTCTTCTACCGCAATCCGGAGGGGAACCTGGAGCACCGCTTCTACGACCTGAACACGGGTCAGATCGCCGGCGGGGTGTGGCCGGGCGGTGCGTTCGTGGGGAATCCGTACGCGTTCGTGCATCGGGACCAGCAGCACGTCTTCGCCCGTACGGCCTCGGGTGGGTTGATCCACTGGTACTGGTGGCCGGGAATCAGTCCGGGCACGGACAACTGGGGCGTGACCTCGGGCGTGGCGTCGGATCCGACCGGGTTCTCCTACGGCGGCAACCAGCACCACGTGTTCTTCCGCAATGCCGACGGCAGGTTGCAGCATCGGTTCTTCGACGATCCGTCCGGCACGCTCAACGGTGGTGTCTGGCCGGGGGGCGGGTTCGTGGGGAACCCGCACGCGTTCGTGCACCGCGATCAGCAGCACATCTTCGCCCGTACGGCTTCGGGGGACCTGGTCCACTGGTACTGGTGGCCGGGCATCAACCCGGGCGTCGACGACTGGGGTGCTCGTGGCGTGGTGACCGACGACCCGGCGGGATTGTCGACTCCGAACCAGCATCACGTGTTCTACCGGACGACGAACGGCACCCTCGAACACCGCTTCATCGACGACACCACCGGCCGACTCACCACCGACAACTGGGGCGGTGCGCTGTAGGGAACCGACCGGGACGTCTCCGGCCCGACCCGGTCACCCCGGTCAGACGTCGACGACCGGGCGCACCGTGACGGTGTCTCCGACCACGAGCCCTTCGGCCTCGCGCACCCCGGCCTTCAACGGGATCATGCCCCAGCCGTTAGCTCACGGACGCGCAGGTCGCAGTTCGTGGGAGTCTCCTTCCGGCACGGTGAGGAAGTGCCACGGCGCGGGGCCCCTCCAGGGGAACATCTCGCCGCTGAACTCCACGTCCATCGGCTCAGCATAGGACCGCGAACTTTCGCGGCGGCGGGCCGAGGCTGCCGGTGACGGTCGTCGCGACGGCAACCCCGGCCCGGCCGCGCCTACCAGGGTCGGAGTGTCACCGGCAGCGCCACACCACCGGGACAGCCCGGGGACCGCCGACCGACCCGCCACCCGCGACGAGACGACCGTCTCGGCTGATCGCCACGGCGTAGTTGGACATGTCGGTGTCGTGGTCGTGCAGGTCCGGCAGCGTCACCATGCCCTGGTGGCTGGCGAGCAGTCCCTGCCCCTCCCGGCTGCCGACGAGCCAGCCGTCGGCGCTGACGCCGCGACCGCCCATGCGCATCCCGGGGAAGGTCTGGACCTCGCCGGTGCGCAGGTTCCACCGCGTCGGGACGTCACCGCGTGGCCCTTTCGCGGTGCCGGCCACCCAGTCCTCGGAGATCGACATCGCGCGCGTGGCGACGGCCCTCTCGCCGTCGACGACCGGTGGCGGCAGTTCCCGCAGCGTGCCGTCGGGCAACCAGGCGTACGCCTGGAACAGGGTCGTGCGCTGGCGGTTGAGCGTGCCGACGATCGTGCCGTCGGCGGAGATGTCGCTGGCCTCGCCCTCCCAGTCGCCGTCCGGCATCGGCAGCACCGTCGGTTGGTCCGTCGGGGTTCGCCAGACCAGGGGCTGTGGGAGGACGTTCGCGCCGACCACGACCCCGCTGTCGTTGATCGCGTTGGCCCGGATGGAGGGCCGCCCCGGCAGGTGCGTCACGGTGCCGTCGCGGTAGATCCACGCCCGTTCACCGACGGCGCCGCTGACGCCGACCGCCTCGCCGCGGGAGTTGATGTCGGTGGGCAGTTGCTGGTCGCCCGGCACCGGGATCACCCGAAGGCGGCCGTTGTCCCAGATCAACATGTCGAGACCGGTGCCGCCGCGGCCGGGGTTCGTCCGACCCACGATGTAGCGACCGGTCGGATCCATGCCGATCACCATGTCCATGACGCTGCCGGCCGGCACCGGCAGCCGCTCGACCGGGCAGGCCGTGGGCAGGCCGCGCGGCGGCTCCGACCGGGACGCGGCCGGCGCCGGATGGGTCGGACGTCGTACGGCGTCGATCACGGCGGGCGCGGCCACGACCGTCAGCGCGGTGACCGTTGCCGCCGCGGACACCCGGATCCGCGTGGTCCGTCGTCGGGTCGCCCGGCGTCCCGCCTGCACGATCTCCTCGGCGGAGAACCGTGGCCCCGGCGCGATCGAGTTGGCCCGCCGCTCGAGTGCGTCGGTGAGTCCCCGGTCCGGTCGGTCGTTCATGGCGTCACCGCCCCCTTCTCCGCATCCTGTTCCTCCAGTTGGCGGCGTAGCGTGGCCAGGCCCCGCGACGCGTGGCTCTTCACCGTGCCCCGCGAGATGCCCAGCACCTCGGCGATCTCCGCCTCCGCCATGCCCTCGTAGTAGCGCAGCACCAGTACGGCCCGCTGCTTCGCGGGCAGTGCGAGCAGGCGCTGCCACATCGCGTCGTGCTCCAGGCGCGCGTCCGTCTCGTCCACGCCGCCGCGGTCCGGCACCGTGTCGACCGGTCGCTCCCGGTACGCCCGGCTCCGCCACCACGACGTCGCGGTGGTGACCAGCGCCCGCCGCACGTACCCCTCGACGGCGGCGGGGTCCCGGATGCGCGACCACCTGACGTACGTCTTGACCAGCACCGTCTGCAGCAGGTCCTCGGCCCTGTCCCGGTCGCCGACCAGCAGGTACGCGCTGCGCAGCAACGCCGCCGAACGCGCCGCGACAAACCCCCGGAACGCGTCCTCGGCAACCTCGTCCATCGACCCTCCACACCGCCCTATCCGACTGCTCGGACTAAGGACGCAGCCGGGTACCGAACGGTTGTCCGCCGAGGCTTGCAACTGGTGGGGTGACGGACAGGCCAGCGAGCCGGCCACGATGGCACTGTCCGCACTGGTCGACGCCCGGTTCGCCCTCTCGGCCCGGCCCTGATCGCCGGACCCGCCCAGATCGGCGCTCGGGTTCAGCCGATCCGGTCGGGGCCGCCGGTACCGTAGCGGCCGACCGCAGCCGAGACGCGAGGTGCGGGTGGGGTGGCAGCCACCGCGGGCGGCGTTCCCGCAGGTAGCGGACCGGGCTGACGGGGGCTATTCGGTACGGAGGGCGGTGGCGGTCCGGGTACGGGCGGCCCAGACGGCCGGCAGGAGTGCGCCGGCGATCGCGATGAGCAGGCCACCGAGACCGAAGAGCAGGAGCTGGGTGGGGCGGTAGACGTCGACGACCGAGTCGGGCAGGTTGAACCCGGCGCTGCGGCCCATCGCGTCGATCACCGTCCGCTGCAGCGCGACACCGGTCGGTGCGCCGACGGCGCCGCCGACGAGTCCGGTGACCACGACCGAGGCGACGACCATCGCGATCGTCTGCCGGGGCGTCATGCCCAGGGCCTTGTGGATGCCGAGGTCGTGGACGCGTTCGCGGGTCTCCAGGACGACCAGGTTCATCACGCCGAGCCCGGCGGCGACGACGAGCATGAGACTGAGCAGGCCGGTCAACGTGTTGATGATAATGATCATTTCGTCGGTCTCATGGTCGACGGGAACGGCCGTCGCGCCGAGACGCTGCAGCGCCGTGGTCAGTTGTCGGGCGTAGGCCTCGGGATCCGTCCCGGGCTGGACGGAGATGTAGTACGTCTCCGGGCGCAGGTCGGGCTCGGCCGCGTGGAGGGTCGCGAGGTCGGTGAGGACCTGCATGCCGTCGTCCTGGGTGTTGAACGCCTCGCCGACGATTCTGACGCTGAGGTCGGTGCCGTGGTCGGTCAGGACGACGGTGTCACCGACCCGCTTGCCGACGGCGGTCAGGAACGGGGTCGCGACGACGATCTCGCCGGGCCCGGTGAGCCAGGTCCCGGACACCATCCGGTAGTAGCGGGCGGAGTCGGTGCCGGTGACGCCGACGATCTCGACGGCGCCGGTGCCCCCCGCGACGGTCGCCTCGGTGCGGGCCTCCCCGGAGTACCCGCCGGTCCCGGCCTGGGCGGTGATCGCCTGGACGATGCCGACGGGATCGGTGAGCGTGGCATCCGGCCTCGACGTCGGCGGGCCGCCCTGCGCACCGCCCGGTGGCGCGGGCATGACGGTGACGTCGGCGAGGTTCTCGACCTCCTGGATCTGGTTCAGCGACGTGCCGAGACCGACGGCGAACGTCACCGAGGCGGCGCCGAACGCGATGGCGGCGACGATCGTGGCGGACCGCAGCGGCCGGGCGAACGGGTGGGCCAGGCCGAGCGTCACCGGCCGGGGCAGCGGCAGCCGGACGGTCGACCGGGCCGCCCACTGGCCGCGGCCGGGTCGCGGCGTGCGGCCGACGGCGAGCGCGTCGACCGTCCGCAGCCGGCCGGCCCGCGACGCGGCGGCCAGCGCGGTCCCGGTCACCCCCAGCAGCGCGCCGGCGATCACCACGGCATTGACCCAGGGTGCGACCCCGGTGTCGCTGGTGCCGTAGAGCCGGTTGGTCTCCGCCAGGATGGGAACGACCAGGAGGTTGCCGGCGACGAGCCCGAGCGCGGCGCCGACCCCGGCTGGGATCAGCGCCTGACCCACATACGCCCGGACCACCTGGGCCGGGGTGAAGCCGAGCGCCTTGAGGATGCCGATCCGGCGGGTGGCGGTGCCGACCGCGCCGACGACCACGTTGCCGATGATGAGCACCGCCATCACCACGCCCAACACGCCGAACGCGATCAGGAACGGGACCAGCAGCACCGCCTGCTCGACGCTGTCCCGCCGGGTGGTCAACCAGGACACGGCGCCGGTGAGCGCACCGGCGGGGAGGACGGCGGCGAGCGCGGCACGGCCCGCCTCGACCTGCTCCGCGGTGTCCGCGGCGGTGAGGCGGTAGAGCATCTGGTATCCCCGGGGACCGTCCGGTGCGGTCCATGCCTCGACCTGTGCCGGAGTCACCCACGCGTCCGCGGTCCGGCTCACCGACTGGGCGATCCCGACGATCGTCACGGTCGGGCTGGCGGGCAGGTCGGGCAGCGTCCACACCCGACCGACCTGGTCCGGCGGAAACCGGAACCGGCCGCCGACGGCAAGCACCACCTCACCGGGACCGGCCGCCCACCGACCGTCGACCAGGGTCACCTGGTCGACCGGACCGCCCGGCTCGGCGCGCCCGACGACGGTCATCGGCGGCACCCGGCCGCCGCGCTCGTCGACCGGGTTGATCTGGGTGGTCGGGAACGGGCCGGCCGCCGCGCCGACCCCGGAGGTCTGCGCGGACGCGGACAGCTGGGCCGCCGTGACCGTGTCCGTCGGGAACTGCGTGGTCAGGTGCGCGCCCTGCTGCTGGGCGAACGCGCGGTCGAACGGCGCCCGGGACGCCACCAGTAGCGAGCCGCCGAGCACGGCCGAGGTCACCGCGATCATCACGACGAGCCCGATCACGACCGTCTGGACCCGCCGTCGACCCACCCCCGAGCGGACCACCCGGCCCAACGCGCTCATCGGACCCGCGCCACGGCGGAGTCGGCGGCGACCCGGCCGTCGAGGAGGTGGACGGTACGGGTGGCGCACGACTCGGCGAGCGCCAGGTCGTGGGTGACCAGGACGATCGTCTGGCCGTCGGCGTGCAGATCGGTGAGGAGTCGCTGGACGTCCTCCCCGGCGGCGGTGTCCAGCGCTCCGGTGGGTTCGTCGGCCAGCAGCAACGCCGGCCGGTTCATCAGGGCCCGCGCGACGGCGACGCGTTGGCGTTCGCCGCCGGAGAGCCGGCCCGGGTACGCGGACGCGTGCCGGCCGACGCCGAGCGTGCCGAGCAGTTCGGTCGCGCGGCGCTGCGCGGTGCCCCGGGCCGTCCCGGCCAGTTGCGCCGGCAGCATGACGTTGTCGGCGACGGTCAGGTCGTCGAGCAGGTTGAAGAACTGGAACACCAGGCCGATCCGGGCCCGCCGGTACCGGGCGGAGGCCGACTCGCCGAGTTGGTCGACGCGCACGCCGTCCACGGTCACCGTGCCGGCGCTGGGCCGGTCCAGCCCGGCGACGAGGTTCAGCAGCGTGGACTTGCCGCTGCCGGAGGGGCCGAGAACGGCCACGGACTCGCCGGGCGCGATACTCAGCGTCACCTCGTTCAGCGCCGGGGGGCCCTCGTCGTACCGGCGGCTCACCGCACACAACTCGATCAGCGGCACAGTCATCCCAGTCTCCTCACGTCTGTCGTAGCCTGCGGCGCTGACGCTATGGGCGCGCCCGAACCGGGCGCATCGGCAGCTAGAGGCAATTTCGGTACCGCAACGGGATGGGGGCGGGACGGTGTCATCCCTGGGATGTAGGCGAGCGACGTAGCCGCGCCGTTCCCCGGGCGGATACCGCCGGACCGGGACCGGCGGCGAGAATGGGCAGGTGACTGGGCGCGCGCTGACCGACCGGTTGCGGGCCGGGGTACGGGCGCTGGTGCGCCCGACCGATCCGCTGCCGCCGCTGTCGCGTCGGAGCTGGGTGTTCGACGTGCTGCTGGCGCTGGCGCTCGGTCTCGTCGCGATCCAGGCGGGTGGTGTCGACGTCCAGGACGAGCGGCAGCCCCCGAGCGCCGTCGAGATCGAGCCCTACCGGATGGTGCGCCCACCCCCGCTCCCGCCGCCGCCCGACCCGGTGTGGCCGCCGTTCCTGCCCATCGAGGACGACCGGACCGGTGGGACGGTCGCGCTGCTCCTGCTCGTGGTGACGCCACTGGTGTTGCGGCGCCGGTACCCGCTGGGGGTGCTCTGGGTCGGGCTGGCCCTGGCCGTCCTGGTCAGCGACAACCCGGCCGCCCTGCGGCTGTCGTTCTTCGCGTGCGTCATCGCCGGGTACAGCGCCGCGGTCTTCAGCCCGTACAAGGTGCCGGCGCTGGCGAGCGTTCCGGTGGCCGCGATCCTGCACGCCGAGCTGCAGTCCGATGCCAGCTCCGTGTCCGACAGCGCCGTGCCGTTCCTGATCCTGATTCCCATCGCCGTCGCCGCCTTCGGCCTGCGCCGGTGGAAACATCGTGCCGACGAGGGTCGGGCACGGATGTCGGCCATGGAACACGAGCAGATCGAGGCGCTGCGCCGGGCGACCGAACTCGAACGGGCGCGGATCGCCCGCGAGCTGCACGACGTGCTGACGCACAACGTCAGCGTGATGGTGATCCAGGCCGGCGCGGCGCGGAAGATCATGGAGTCGTCGCCCGGCCAGGCCCGTGAGGCGCTGCTCGCGGTCGAGGCCAGCGGCCGGTCGGCGATGACCGAACTGCGCCACGTGATGGGGCTGCTCACCATGGACAGCGACGGCGTGGATCCGGCGGGCGCGGCGGATCTGGCGCCCCAGCCGGGGCTCGACGGGTTGGCCACGCTGGTCCAGCGGCTGCGCGACACCGGCGTTCCGGTCGAGCTGACCGTGACCGGGCAGCGCGGCCCGCTGCCGTCCGGGATCGAGCTCACCGTCTACCGGCTGGTGCAGGAAGCGTTGACGAACACCGTCAAACACGCGGCCGGCGCGGCCGTCGAGGTGACCGTCGAGTTCGGCGGTGACCACGTGCGGGTGGAGGTCACCGACACCGGCGGCCGGCCCGACGAGTCAGCCGCGCACGGTACCGGACGAGGGCTGATCGGCCTGCGGGAGCGCCTCGCGGTCTACGGTGGCACCCTGCAGGCGGGACCGCGGCTCAGCGGCGGGTACCGCGTCCACGCCCGAATCCCGTTGGAGGCATCGTGACCGTACCGCTGCGCGTGGTGGTCGCCGACGACCAGGCGTTGGTCCGCGCCGGGTTCCGGATGATCCTGACGGCCGACGGCATCGACGTGGTCGCCGAGGCGACGACCGGGGCCGAGGCGGTCGAGGCGGTCCGCCGGCACCGCCCGGACGTGGTGCTGATGGACATCCGGATGCCGGACATGGACGGGCTGGCGGCCACCCGGCACATCCTCTCGGGTACCGGCGAGGTGCCGCGCGTCATCATGCTGACGACGTTCGACCTCGACCATTACGTGTACGCGGCGCTGACCGCCGGGGCCAGCGGCTTCATGCTCAAGGACGTCACCCCCGAGCACCTGGTGGGTGCCGTTCGGCTGGTCCGCTCCGGCGACGCGCTGCTGGCGCCGGCGATCACCCGCCGGTTGGTCGAACGGTTCGCCCACCGCGACACCGACCCGCCCGTGATCCACCGTGACCTGTCCGCCCTGACCCCGCGGGAACTGGAGGTGCTCGGCCTGCTCGCGCAGGGCCTGAGCAACGCCGAACTCGCCGGTCGGCTGCACCTGTCCGAGGCGACCGTCAAGACCCACGTCGCCCGGATTCTCGCCAAGTTGGGGCTGCGCGATCGGGTCCAGGCCGTCGTCGTCGCGTACCGGACGGGGCTGGTCAGCCCGTGATCGGGCGGCGCCCGCCCGCTCAGTCGCCGGACAGCGCGGCGCGCGACGCCGCGACGATCGCCTCCACCCCGATCCCCGCCTGGTCCATGAGCTGGCTCGACGTCCCGGAGGTGGGCAGGCCGCGGACGGCCAGGTGCGTCACCCGCACCGGCTCGGCGAGGTCGGCCAGCGACTCCAGCACGGCTGAGCCGAGGCCACCCTCCGGATAGTGGTCCTCCACCACCACCAGCCGGCCGTCGGTGACCCGGACGGCGTCCAGCAACCGCTGCCGGTCCAGCGGCTTCACCGAGTACAGGTCGATCACCCGGGCCGCGACGCCCTCGCCCGCCAGCCGGTCTGCGGCGGCGAGGCAGTTGTGCACCGTCACCCCGGCCCCGACCAGCGCGACCTGGTCGTCGTCGCCGCCGCGCAGCAGCTTGCTGCCGCCCACCGGGAAGTCCTCGTCGTTGCCGTACAGGACGGGGTACGCGCCCCGGGTCGTCCGCAGGTAGGTGATGCCCCCGCAGTCGACCATCTCCCGCACCAGGGCCGCGCAGGACACGGCGTCGCTGGGGTAGAGGACGGTCGACCCGTGGACGGCGCGCATCGCCGCCAGGTCCTCCAGCCCCATCTGCGAGGGGCCGTCCGCCCCCACCTCCACCCCCGCGTGCGAGCCGGACAGGGCGATGTCGGCCCCGGAGATGCCCGCCATCCGGATGAAGTCGTAGGCGCGGGAGAAGAAGGCCGCGAAGGTCGAGGCGAAGGGCCGGTACCCGCGTACCTGCAACCCGACCGCCGCGGCGACCAGCTGCTGTTCGGCGATGAACATCTCGAAGAACCGGTCGGGATACTCCCCGGCGAACCGGTCGGCGCGCGTCGAGTCGCTGACCTCGCCGTCCAGCGCGACCACGTCCGGCCGGGCACCCAGCGCGCGCAGCGCGTCGCCGTAGGCGTTGCGGGTGGCGACCTTCGCCCCCCGGTCGTACCGGGGCAGCTCCGGTGGCGCGCCGGCGGGAGCGGCGGGCGGCGGAGCGGCCTCGGGGCGTGGACCGGCGACGCGGATCTGGCGTACGCCGCCGAGCGCGTCGATCGCCCGGTCGGCCAGGTCGGGCTTGAACGGCTTGCCGTGCCAGCCCGGCTTGTTCTCGACCTCGGGCACACCCTTGCCCTTCACGGTCCGGGCGAGCACCACGGTCGGGCCCGTCGCCTGCCGGGCGCGGCCCAGCGCCTCGTCGACGGCGGCGAGGTCGTGACCGTCGACGACGACCGCCCGGCAGCCGAACGCCTCGACCCGCCGCCGGTAGGTGTCCAGGTCCCATTCCAGCTCGGTCGGCCCCCGCTGCCCGAACCGGTTCACGTCCACGATCGCCGTCAGGTTGCCGAGCCCGTAGTGGCCTGCCTTGTCCAGCGCCTCCCAGATGGAGCCCTCGGTTGTCTCGCTGTCCCCGCACAACACCCAGACGTGGTACGGCAGCCGGTCGAGGTACCGGCCGGCCAGCGCGATCCCGACACCGACGGGCAGCCCCTGGCCGAGCGCGCCCGTGGCCACGTCGACCCAGGGCAGGGCCGGCGTCGGGTGCCCCTGCAGGCGCGAGCCGAACTGGCGGTAGGTCTCCACCAGCTCCTCGTCGCTGATCACCCCGACCGCCTTGAAGACCGCGTACAGCAGCGGCGAGGCGTGGCCCTTGGAGAAGATCAGGTGGTCGTTGGCGCGACCGCCCGGATCCGACCAGTCGTAGCGCAGGTGCCGGGTGACCAGCACGGCGAGCAGGTCCGCGGCGGACAGGCTGGAGGTCGGGTGACCGGACCCGGCTCGGGTGCTGCACCGGATCGCGTCCACCCGCAACTGCGCGGCGAGCTCGCCCAGCTCGGTGATCTCGTCGGCGCGGAGAGTGCGCTCTGCTTCCATCGTCACCGGCATCGCCTCCAGCGATCGGCCTCCTCTGCCCGGTGCTGCCGGACCGCCCGGCCCACGGCCGGGCAGCCCCCGCCGGCCTGCTCCCCGTACCGTAGCCACGAAATCGGCCCGGCGTCCGGCAACCACCGATCTGCCCCGAGGGGCGCCGGCGGCCGACCGGGCAGCCGCCGGGAAGGCAGGACTATCCGGCGACGCAGCGGGAAAGGGGCCCCGGGGAGCCAGAGGGATCGGGGGTGCCGTGGAAGCCGTCGTGATCGGCGCGGTGATTGTGATCGTGGTCCTCGCGCTCGTCGGCGCCCTGAGCGTCCGGCTCGTGCAGCAGTACCAGCGCGGCATCGTCTTCCGCTTCGGCCGCGTGCTGCAACCGGTCCGCGAGCCCGGCCTGCGCCTGATCGTCCCGATCGCCGACCGGATGGTCCGGGTCAGTATGCAGACGACCGTGATCGGCGTGCCCCCGCAGGGCGCCATCACCCGGGACAACGTCACCCTCACCGTCGACGCCGTCGTCTACTACCGGGTCGTCGACCCGGTGAAGGCGCTGGTCAACGTTCGCGACTACCCCGCGGCCGTGCTTCAGGTGGCGCAGACCGCGCTGCGGTCGGTGATCGGCAAGGCCGACCTGGACACCCTGCTCGGCGACCGGGAGCGGATCAACACCGAGCTGAAGGCCGTCATCGACGCGCCGACGGAGAAGCCGTGGGGGCTGCTCATCGAGCGGGTCGAGGTCAAGGACGTCGCGCTGCCCGAGGGGATGAAGCGGTCGATGTCCCGCCAGGCCGAGGCGGAACGCGAGCGCCGCGCCCGGGTGATCGCCGCCGACGGCGAGTACCAGGCGTCCCGCCGGCTCGCCGACGCGTCCCGGGCGATGGCGGCCACCCCTGGGGCGTACCAGCTCCGGCTGCTGCAGACCGTCGTGGACGTGGCGGCGGAGAAGAACAGCACCCTGGTGATGCCGTTCCCGGTCGAGCTGCTGCGCTTCTTCGACAAGTTCACCCACGCCGCCGAACCCACGCGCGACGCCGAGCGTCCGGCGGCGCAGCCCCATGCGACGGAGCGCGCCGCACCGGCACCCGCCGCCGCGCCCGGCGACGGCCGCCGCCGCCCCCCGGCCTGACCCCTCGTCGGCGCGCGTGTGCCGGCCTCGGCGCGCCGCCGCCCCCGCTGCCGGTTCGCCCGGCTGCCCGGGTACGACCACCGCCCGCACGCCGGTCGAGCCGGCGGGTGGCGGCCCACTCGGCGACGACGCTTGCGAGAGGGTGCTACGAGTGGCGGGTGTCCGTTACCGACCATGTCGCCACCCCGCCGCGCCGCGCGGGACGTCCGGAGCCCGGAAGCAGCCGTTGCGCCGATGGAACCACCGCCCGGCGCGACCACAATGGCCACCGAGGCAGCCACGGCGGCTGTCCGTTCCGGGGTGGGGAGGTGAGCGCGTGACCGGCTGGCAGGTCTCGGGCTACCGCCCGGTTCGGCAGCTCGGCGCCGGCGCGTCCGGCCGGGTGGACCTCGCCGTGCACGAGGCGACCGGCACCCCGGTCGCCATCAAGTACCTCACCGGCGGCATCGGTGACGACCCCTCGTTCCGCACCGCGTTCCGGGACGAGGCACGGCTGCTGGCCGAGATCGACGACCCGCACGTCTCCCGGCTCTACGAGTACGTCGAGTCGCCCGCCGGCGCGGCGATCGTCATGGAGCTGGTCGACGGCGTGTCGCTGCGGCAGATGCTGCGCGCGCACGGCCCCACCACCCCGGAGTCGGCGCTGTGCGTCCTCAAGGGATCGCTCGCCGGGCTCGGCGCCGCGCACGCCAGGGGCGTGGTGCACCGCGACTACAAGCCGGAGAACGTGCTGGTCACCGCCCAGGGCACCAGCAAGCTGGCCGACTTCGGCATCGCGATGCCCGTCGGGGAGGCCTCCGGGGTCAGCGTCACCGGCACCCCCCGCTACATGGCCCCCGAGCAGTGGACGGGCGCCCCGGCCAGCCCGGCCTGCGACATCTACGCGGCCACCGCCACCTTCTACGAGTGCCTCACCGGTCGGCCGCCCTACGACGGGCGGGACCTGCTCACCCTGCACCAGCAGCACGCCCGGGCGCCGATCCCCACCGACCCGGCTCCCGAGCCGGTGCACGACCTGCTGCGGCACGGCATGGCCAAGCAGCCGGCCGAGCGACCGCAACCCGCGCAGGTCTTCCTCGCCGTGCTGGAGCACGTGGCGGCCGGCGCGTACGGACCGGAGTGGGAGGAGCGCGGCCTGCGCGAGTTGGCCCGCCGGGCGGCCCTGCTCGCCGCCCTCTTCCCGTTCCCCGACGGCACCGGCGGGGCCACCAGCCTGGCCAGCACCGCGCTGGGCGGGGGCACCGGCCGGTGGACCTGGCTGCGCGCCGGCCGGGCCCGTGCGGCGCTGGTCGGCGGTGGGCTGGTCGCCGCGCTGGTGGTCGGCGGGGCCGGGCTGAGCTACGCCAGCCGCGACGAGACCGTGCCGGCGGCGGCCCCGCAGGCGACGGCGGGTCCGACCGGCGCGGCGTCCGCCCCGGCCGCCGCGCCGCCCACGCCGACGGCGACCCCCGTCGCGGCGCCCGCCACGCCCACCGCGCCGACCGCGACGACGGCCGCCCCGGCGCCGACCGGCACGAGCGCGTCGTCGTCCCCGTCCGCTGCCGCCTCGCCGACCGCGTCGGCCAGCACCAGCCCGCCACCGCCGGCGGACACCGTCGCGCCCTCCGTCGGGCAGGTCGCGGCAAGCCCGACCGAGCTGGATCCCAAGGGCTGTCCGTACGGGCCCACGTCCAGCACCGTCTCCGCCGTCGTCTCCGACGACCGTACGGCGGCGGGGAGACTGCGGGTCAGCTTCCGGTACACCCTGGACGGCCGCACCACGGAGGTGCCCATGACGGCCGACCGTCGTGGACTGTTCCGTGGCGTCCTGCGCGACCTGCCCCGGCCGGGCAACAGCACCCGGATCCCGGTCCGGGTCGTCGCGGTCGACGAGGCGGGCAACGCCTCGCCCGAGAGCTCGCCGGTCCACGTGACGCTCTATCCGTTCTGCACCCCGGGGTGATCGGTGACCCGGATGTCGACCACGATGACGGAGGGCGGGCCGCCGTGACCCAGCCGAACGACCAGACCGAGGCGCTGCCCACCCACCGGCTGCCCGTCGACGCCGCGCCGACCGCCCGGCTCGACGGCCTCCCGCACCCGACCGGGCCCACCGCACACCCCGGCTCCGACGAACCCACCGCGCACGTGAACGCCGGCGAGCCCACGGCGTACCTCGGCTCCGGCGAGCCAACCGCGCCCCTGTTCGGCGGCGCGCCGACGATGCGGCACCCGGCCGCAGGAGACGGCACGGCACACCTGGTCCAGGGGGAAGCGACGGCGCACCTGAACCTCGGGTACGCCACCGGGCACCTCGGCGGGGGAGAGCCGACGGCGCACCTCGCGCCGGGGTGGCGGGTTGCCCCGCCCGCCGGCCCTGTGCCTGCCCCGCCCGGCGGTCCCGTGCCGCGCGTGGAGCCCGGCCGGCTGCCGGTCGATCCGGGTGGGCGGTCCGGGCCGTGGACGACGGCGCAGCCGAGCGGGGAGGAGCCGACGGGCCCGGTGACCGCCGTCGGGACGGGGCGTACCACCGGGGCCGGGCCGGGGACGGTCTTCGGCGGGCGTACGGGAGCGTCGCCCGCGCCCACGGGCGGGGAGGTGCGGTTCGGGCCGGGCGTGCCGGCCACCCCACCGGTCGCGCCAGCCTGGCCCGTGCCGACGCCCCCGCGCCGGCGGCGGTCGGCGTGGCGGATCGTCACCTCGGTGCTCTCCACCGTGCTCACCGTCGCGCTGCTCGTCGCCGTCGGCCTCCATCTCTGGCAGCGGATCAGCCCTCTGGAGGTCACCGGGGTCACGGTGGCGGTGCCGCGGCCGGCCGGCGACCGGTGCGACGTCACCGTCGACGTGGTGGCCACCGTGTCGACCAACGGCCGGGCGGGGGAAATCCGCTACCAGTGGCTGCGCAGTGGCAGCGCCCCCGGCAGCCTGCTGACCGAGCGGGTCGGCCGCGGCCAGCGCACCGTCGAGTTGACGCTGCGCTGGGCCTTCAGCGGCGTGGGCACCACGACCGAGACGGCCACGGTCAACATCACCTCGCCGTCCCCGGTGCAGGCCCATGCCCCGGTCGCCTACGGCTGCCGGCGCCGCTGATCCTCCCCGCCAAGCGGGCGCGCGCCGCCCGCCGGCACTGTCGCGTCGACGCGCCGCCACCCGGCGCCGACCGGTGTTTCCCCGGCCGGTGCCGAGGGTAGGTCGGGCGCGACGAGACGGACACCCGTGTGGAGGATTCCCATGAGAGACGACTTCGGCGACGCGGTGGGGGACGCCCTCCGCTCGGTGCTGCTGTTCCTGCCCAAGGCCGTGGCCTTCGTGGCGATCCTGGTGGTCGGCTGGCTGATCGCCAAGGCCGTGCTCAAGATCGTCGACAAGGTGCTGGAGCGGGTGGGCTTCGACCGCGCGGTGGAGCGCGGCGGGATCCGCCGGGCCCTGGCCCGGTCCCGGTACGACGCCAGCGACATCGTCGCCAAGCTCGCCTACTACGGGGTGCTGCTGGTGACCCTCCAGCTCGCGTTCGGCATCTGGGGCCCGAACCCCGTCTCGGACCTGATCGCCGGTGTGATCGCCTGGCTGCCCCGTGCCTTCGTCGCGATCGTCATCGTCGTGGTCGCCGCCGCTATCGCCAACGCCGTCAAGGACATCATCAGCGGCGCCCTGGGCGGGCTGTCGTACGGCCGCATCCTGGCCACCATCGCCTCGGTGTTCATCCTCGGCCTCGGCGTCATCGCCGCCCTCAACCAGATCGGCGTGGCCACCGCCGTGACCACCCCGGTGCTGGTCGCCGTGCTCGCCACCGTCGGTGGCATCCTCGTCGTCGGGGTCGGCGGCGGTCTGGTCCGTCCGATGCAGAGCCGCTGGGAGTCCTGGCTGACCCGTGCCGAGCAGGAGTCGCAGGTGATCGCCACGCACGCCCGCGCCTACCAGGCCGGCCGCCGCGACACCGAGACCCACCTGACCGAGCCGGCCGCCGACGCCACCCAGGTCGTCCGTGCCGGTGAACCCGCCGGCCCGGCCGTGGACGCCGACGCCACCCAGGTCGTGCCGCGCCCCGCCGGCCCGGCCGCGCCCCACGTCGACCCGGACGCCACCCAGGTCACCTCGACCGGCGCCACGGTCCCGGCACAGCCGACCGGCCAGGACGCCGAGGCCACCATGGTCATCCCGCCGATGGGTCAGGAGAAGTTCCGCCGCTGAACGCGCCGCCGCGTCCCGGGGTGGGATCCGCGCGGGTCGCACCCCGACACGCGTTGCGGTAGGGCATGGCCGTCAGCGCCGCCGCCGTCTAACATCGCCGGCATGACGTGGCGATGTTGATGAACCGCTGACGGTCGCCCCCGTGGGCCGCCGCGAACGCCGTACGTCCGGCGTCCGCTTCGTCTCCACGGGAAGGCTTCATGACTGTCCACACTGCGCGCGTGCCCGATCCGCGTGTCCGCCGGCTGGCGGCCATCCTCTACGGGTACGCGTTCCTCGGTGAACTCGTTCTGCTCTATCCGCTGTACGCGCTGCTGTTCAGCGACACCGGCCTGTCGGTCTGGCAGATCTCCTCGCTGTTCGTGATCTGGTCGGCCAGCGGCATCCTGCTGGAGGTGCCCTCCGGTGCCTTCGCCGACGCGGTCTCCCGGCGGCTGCTGCTCGCCCTCGCCCCGCTCGTCACCGCCGCCGGCTTCGCGCTCTGGGTGCTGGTCCCCTCGTACCCGGCCTTCGCCGTCGGGTTCGTGCTGTGGGGCGCCGGCGGTGCGCTCGCCTCGGGTGCGCTGGAGGCGCTGGTATTCGACGAACTCGACCGGCTCGACGCCGCCGGCCGGTACGCCCGCGTCATCGGCCGGGCCAGGACGGCCGAGACGCTCGGCGTGCTCGCCTCGATCGTCCTGGCCGGCCCGGTGTTCGCCGTCGGCGGCTACCCGGCGGTGGGCGTGGCCAGCGTGCTCGCCTGCCTGCCCGCCGCCGCCGTCGCCACCCGCTTCCCCGAACACCGGCGGCGCGACGCCCCGCTGGCCGCTGCCGGCGCGGCCGGGCCGGCAGCGGCTACCGACGCCGGCCCGGCCGCGACCGCCAGCCAGGAGCGGACCGGGCGGGCCGTCGAGGCGGGACGGGACGCGGACGACGAGGACGGCGACGACGACCTCGGCTGGTGGGCGAGCCTGCGCGCCGGGCTCGCCGAGGCGCACGCCGACCGGGCCGTCCGCGCGGCGGTGCTGCTGGTCGCGGCGGTCGCGGCGGTCTGGGGGGCCATCGAGGAGTACACGCCGCTGCTGGCGCGGGACACCGGCGTCGCCGAGGCGGCCGTGCCGCTGCTGCTCCTGCTCATCTGGGTCGGGGTGAGCGCCGGCGGCCTGCTCGCTCCGGCGGGGGAGCGGCTGACCACCCGCGGGTACGCCGGGCTGCTGGCGGTGTCCGGCGTGGCCCTGGCCGCCGGGGCACTGCTCGCCCGGCCCGTCGGGTTCGTGCTGGTCGCGGCCGCGTTCTGCGGCTTCCAACTCGCCACCGTGCTCGCCGACGCCCGCTTGCAGGCCCGGATCACCGGCAGCAGCCGGGCCACGGTCACCTCGCTCGCCGGGATGGCCACCGACCTGACGATCATCGCCGTCTACGGCGGGTACGGCCTGCTCGCCACCGGGGCCGGCAACGGGGTCGCCTTCGCGGTGGCCGCCGTGCCGTACCTGATCGTCGCGCTTCTCCTGGTGACGCGCGGTGGCCGGCGGGCCCGAGGCGGGCCGGGTCGGGTGGCCGCCGGTCGCGCCGGCTGACGAGGGCCCGGCGGCGGTCGGGATGACCGCCGCCGGGCCGGCCCGCCGTCAGCCGGCGACGTGCCGGTCCGACCGCTGGTGGCCGGATCGGAGGGGTCGGGCCGGCGACGGACGTGCGCTCATCGGCCCGCGCATTCCAGGAGGTGCTTGAGCGCGGCCAGCCGGTCCCGCCAGTACGCCTTCAGCTCGGCCGCCTGTTCCGCACCGGTCAGTTTCTCGTGCTGGACGGACACCCGGGACTTCGTCTCGCCCACGGCGGCGAAGCCCACCACGAGCCGGGTCGACCCGTCGCCCCAGTCGGCGCGGAACGTCCGGGGCGCGGTGGCGGTGCGGACCCGGACCTCCGCGTCGGGCAGCCACCGGCGGCGCAGTGCGTCGTCGGCGAAGGCGTCGAAGAGCCGCCGCACCGGGACGGCCACCGTGCGGCTGCCGGCGGCGGAGAAGCTGCCGCCGCGCCGCTGCCCGGGGGCGCGCAGGCCGCGCGTCTGTTCGTACCCGACGGTGAGGGTCTGCGCCCACCAGCCCGGCACCTCGTGCGTGGTGACCAGCCAGCGGGCGATCTCGGTGTGCGTACGCCCGGTGGCGTCCCAGGCGTCGAGCAGGGCGAACCACTCGTCCCAGCCGCGGCCGGTGCGCTCCCGGATGAGCGCGTCGGAGATCCGCTCGGTCTGCACCGCCGTGCCCGACGACGTCGCGCCCGGCGCGGGCTTCGGCGGCTCGGGCGGCGCGGCTGCGGGCTCGGGCTCGGCGGCGGTCGACCGGGCGACGAGCTGCCGGCGGGCGGTCGTGTAGCTCTCGCCGGTCTTGTCCATCCGGGCCCGGACCCGGGTCTTGAACGACCTGTCACGCGTCATCACATGCTCCCTCGTCGACGGCGCGGGTCGCAGGGACTCACGCTCCCGTCGACCGCGCCGGATCAGGGCATGTGGCACGGCATCCCGAGAACGCGAGGCTCCCTTTGCCTCCGCGACGCCGGTGGCGTGAGCACCGGTAAGGAGGTGAGGCGCGGGACAGCGCCGCCACCAGCATACGCCGGGCGAAAGGACGGCGGGAGCGGGACGGGGTCGGGCAGCGGTCAGGGGCTGGCCGTCTCGCCGGTCTGCTCCCAGATCGAACTCATCTCGTCGAAGGCCTGCTCCATGAGCTGCACCATGGCCCGCCGGGCGCGCTCGCCGTCGCGCCGCTGGATCGCCTGGGCCACCTCCGCGTGCAGTTGGAGGGCCTGCTCGTGCGGGTGGTGGGGCATGAGGTGGTGCTGGTGCCGGCCGGTGAGCACCTCCGCGACCAGCTCCTGCAGCCGGACGAACATCTCGTTCCCGGAGGCGACCAGCACCCGCCGGTGGAACTCGATGTCGAGCCGCAGGAAGCGCTCCTCGTCGCCGGCCTTGCCGGCGGCCCACATCTTCGCCGCGAGCCCGACGAGGTCGCTCGCCTCGTCGTGACCGACCCGGCTGGCCGCGAGCAGGGCGGCGTGCGGCTCGACGGCGGTGCGCAGCTCGGTGATCGAGCGGAGCTGGGCGATGCGGCCGGACGAGGCGAGCCGCCAGCGGATCACCTGCGGGTCGAAGACGTTCCAGGCGTCCGTCGGACGGATCATGACGCCGACCCGTCGGCGGGTCTCGATGAACCCGATCGAGGCGAGCACCCGCAGGACCTCGCGGACGACCGAGCGGGACACGGCGTACCGCTCGACCAGTTCGTCGATGTTGAGGACGGCCCCGGCCGCCAGTTCGCCACCGCAGATGGCAGTGCCGAGGCTGTCGAGGACGCGTGCGTGCAGCCCGGCCTCGACAGGGGCGATCGGGGCGACTGCGACCCCTGGGGAGGACGGTTTCACACGGCGGATCATATCAGTTGGATCTACCTCTTGAATAAATCTGCTTTTTCGGCCTAGCATCCCGACGTTAAGCGGATGTAAACAGGGAGGTGGCGGCCCCACGTCGGGCCCGGCCACGGCCACGGCATAAGGAGAGATGGACGTGAGACGTCGATCAGTTATCGGGACTTCCCTGGCGATGGTCGTCGCCCTCGGCCTGTCCGCCTGCGGTGGCGGGGACGACGCCGGCGGCTCGGACACCGTGCGCGTGACGCTGGTGAACCACGTCTGGACGGACAACATCAAGAAGGCGCTGCCGGAGTTCGAGAAGCAGTCGGGCCTCAAGGTCGAGGTGACCCAGCTCGGCGAGGACCAGCTCTCCGACCAGTACAACGTCAAGCTGAACGCCGGATCCAGCGACATCGACGTGATGATGTACCGGCCCCTGCAGGAGGGGAAGCTGTTCGCCAAGAACAAGTACCTGGCCGACCTGACCGACAAGGCCAAGTCGGACAGCGCGTTCGAGTTCGGCGACTTCCAGACCGGGCCGGTGCAGGCCACCAGCTACGAGGACAAGGTGGTCGGGGTGCCGATCATCACCGAGCAGGAGGTCCTCTACTACCGCAAGGACCTGCTGGAGAAGTCCGGCTTCACGGCCCCGCCGAAGACCCTCGACGAGCTCAAGGCGCAGGCGGCCAAGGTCGAGGCGGACAACCCGGGCGTGGCGGGCTTCGTGTCCCGCACCGGCAAGGCGGCCGCCGTCACGCAGTTCTCCAGCTTCCTCTACAGCTTCGGCGGCGACTTCGTCGACGCCAACGGCAAGGCGTCGGTCAACACCGACCAGGCCAAGCAGGCGTACGCCTACTACGGCGGGCTGCTGCGCGAGCACGGCCCGGAGAACATCAGCACCGACATGAGCTGGTCCGAGGCGATGGCGATCTTCACCCAGGGCAAGGCGGCCTTCTACACCGAGGCCAACTCGCTCTACAAGAACGCCACCGACCCGGCCAAGTCGAAGGTCTCCGAGACCGTCGGGTTCGCCGCCTTCCCGGCCGGCCCGGCCGGCTCGAAGCCGTACAACATCCCCTCGTGGGCGCTCGGCGTCAACGAGACGTCCAAGAACCAGGACAACGCCTGGAAGTTCATCCAGTGGGCGGCCGGCAAGGAGCAGGCGCTGGCGCAGCAGAAGGCCGGCGTCCCCAGCGCCCGCACGTCCGTCTGGGAGAACCCGGAGGGCTCGGCGAGCTACCCGAAGGACCTCGCCGAGGCCACCACGGTCAGCACCGCCAACGGCGTGGGCCACGACCGTCCGCTGGTCGTGAAGGTCGCCCAGGCGCGGGAGATCGTCGGCCAGCCGATCGTCGACGCGATCACCGGCAAGGACGCGGCCGCCTCGGCGGACGCGGCCAACGAGGCGTTCCAGAAGTTCCTCGACGACGAGGCGAAGTAGCCCGAAGCGTAGGTGGCGGAGCCGACCGGCTCCGCCACCTAGCGTCGGGACGCTGGCCCTGACCCCCCACCCGGAGACCTCATGTCAGCCGTCACCACACCAGTCAAGAGATCGACCGAGGCGCGTCCGGCCTCCCCGGAGACCTCGGCCTGGTCGCGCTGGGCCAACGAGCACCGCAAGTGGCTCTTCGCGGCACCCGCCATGGCGTTCGTCGCCGTGCTGATCGTCTTCCCGGTGGCCTGGACCGGGTACCTCAGCCTGACCGACGCCGAGGGCTCGGTACGCGCCGAGAGCGAGTTCATCGGCTTCCAGAACTACCTCGACGTGCTCACCGACACCGACCGCTTCTGGCCGGCCGTGTGGCGCACCGCCCTCTTCACCGGCGTCGTGCTCCTCTTCGAGGTCGTGCTCGGCATGGCGATCGCCCTGCTGCTGTGGCGGCCGTTCCGCGGTGAGAAGTGGGTCCGCGTCGCGATCCTGCTGCCGCTGGTCGCCACCCCGGTCGCGGTCGGCATGATGTGGCGGCTGATCTTCGACCCCAACATCGGCATGGCGAACCAGGTGCTCGGCTGGGTCGGGATCGGCCCCCAGCCCTGGCTGTCCGGGCAGAGCTCGGCCCTGCCCACGACGATGTTCATCGACATCTGGCAGTGGACGCCGATGGTCGTGCTGATCCTGCTCGCCGGCCTGACGTCGCTGTCCGACGAGCCGCAGGAGGCGGCGCTGATCGACGGCGCCAGCACCTGGCAGCGGTTCCGGCACGTCACCCTGCCGCTGCTGATGCCCACCGTGATCGTCGCGGTCCTGCTGCGCGGCATCGACGCCCTGAAGACCTTCGACATCCTCTACGCCACCAAGGGGCGCGGCGGCGGGTCGTTCCACGAGGTGGAGACCCTCAACGTCTACGCCTACGGCCTCAGCTTCGACTACAACGACTACGGCGTCTCGTCGACGGTCCTCATCATCTTCTTCCTGATCATCATCGGGGTGATGTGGGCCCTGACCTACCGCAAGAAGGGGCTGGACCGATGAAGCCGAGCAGGCCGTTCAAGGTCTTCCGGGCGGTGGCCCTGGTCGTCGTGGTGTTCTCGCTGATGGCGCCGCTGCTCTGGATGATCCTCGCGTCGCTGAAGACCAACGTCGACATCTACGACACCGACAAGGCGTTCTCCTTCTCGCCCACCCTGGACAACTACGGCAACGTGCTGGAGCAGGCGAACTACGTCCAGTTCATCGGCAACAGC
This sequence comes from Micromonospora sp. NPDC047620, assembly GCF_043205005.1. Classification (NCBI taxonomy): domain Bacteria; kingdom Bacillati; phylum Actinomycetota; class Actinomycetes; order Micromonosporales; family Micromonosporaceae; genus Micromonospora; species Micromonospora sp. NPDC047620. The sequence goes on from NZ_JBIDDG010000008.1 coordinate 212,110, forward strand.
CTCTGGGTGGCGTTCGCGGCGACCGTGCTGTCGCTCCTGCTCGGCGTGCCCGCCGCGTACTCGATGAGCCGCTTCAACATGAAGAAGTCCGCGCTCGTCGTGCTCATGGCCCGGGTCATCCCCGGCGTCTCGCTGCTGGTGCCCTGGTACTACGTCTTCTCGAACCTGCAGATGGTCGGCGGCTTCACCGTGCTGATCCTCAGCCACATGTTCGTGTCGCTGCCGCTGATCGTCTACATCATGATGGGCTACTTCGACGGCCTGCCCGCCGAACTCGAGGAGGCGGCGCTCGTCGACGGGCTGACCCACATCGGCGCGTTCCGGCGGATCACCCTGCCGCTGTCGGTGCCCGGCATCGCCACCGCGGGGATCCTGTCCTTCATCTTCTCCTGGAACAACTTCATGTTCGCCCTCGTGCTCTCCGGTGCCGACACCAAGACGCTCCCCGTGGCGATCTTCGACTTCGTCGGCTACGCCAGCATCGACTGGGGCGGCCTGATGGCGGCGGCCACCGTGGTCACCGTGCCGATCATGGTGATCGCCCTGTTCGTGCAGAAGTACATCGTCTCCGGCCTGACCGCCGGCGCCACGAAGGGCTGAGGACGCCATGACGACAATCGAAAAGGTCGAGACCTTCCTCGTCGCGCCGCGCTGGCTGTTCGTCCGGGTGCAGACCTCCTCCGGCATCGTCGGCTGGGGCGAGGCGACCTGCGAGGGCCGCTCCGAGACCGTCCGCACCGCCGTCGAGCAGCTCAGCGAACTGCTCATCGGCCAGGACGCGCTGCGCATCGAGGACCACTGGCAGGTCATGACCAAGGGCTCGTTCTACCGGGGCGGGCCGATCCTGGCCAGCGCCGTGTCCGGGCTCGACCAGGCGCTGTGGGACATCGCCGGCAAGCACTTCGGCGCGCCGGTGCACCAACTGCTCGGCGGCCCGGTCCGGGACCGGATCCGGGTCTACGGCTGGGTCGGCGGCGACGAGCCCGCCGAGGTCCGCGACCAGATCGCCGCCGCCGTCGAGACCGGCCTGACCGCGGTGAAGATGAACGCGTCCGGGAAGATGAGCCCCGTCGCGTCGGTCGCCGAACTCGACGGCGTGGTCCAGCGGGTGGCCGCCGCCCGCGAGGTGCTCGGCGACGAGCGGGACGTGGCGGTCGACTTCCACGGCCGGTTCACCCTCGCCACCGCCCGCCGGGTCGCCCCGCTGCTCGAGCCGTACCGGCCGTTCTTCCTGGAGGAACCGGTGGTCCCGGAGAACTCGCACCTCATCGGCGAGTTCGTCCGCTCCACCACCACGCCGGTGTCGACGGGGGAGCGGCTCTACAGCCGGCAGGAGTTCCTGCCGGTGCTGCAGGCCGGCATCGCGGTCGCCCAGCCGGACCTCTCGCACGCCGGCGGCATCACCGAGGTCCGCAAGATCGCCGCGCTGGCCGAGGTGTACGACGTGCAGCTCGCCCCGCACTGCCCGCTCGGCCCGATCGCCCTCGCGGCCTGCCTCCAGGTCGGCTTCGCCACGCCGAACTACCTGATCCAGGAACAGAGCATCGGCATCCACTACAACCTCGGCGCCGAGGTGCTCGACTACTGCCTCGACAAGACCCCGCTGACGTTCGTCGACGGGTACGTCGAGCGGCTCACGGCGCCCGGACTCGGCATCGAGATCGACGAACACGCCGTGCGAACGGCGGACAAGCGCGGCCACGCGTGGCGCAGCCCCACATGGCGGCACCGTGACGGCTCCTACGCGGAATGGTGATCACATGACCCTCGACCTCACCGCCGAACTCACCGACGCCCGCATCCTCGCGGTCATCCGGGGCACCGACACCGCCGGCGCGATCGCCGCCGGCACCGCCCTGCTGGAGGAGGGCGTACGCCTCGTCGAGGTGGCCCTTACCACGCCGGACGCCGTGCGGGCCGTCGAGGCGCTGCGCGGGGTCGCCCCCGCCGGCTCCCTGGTCGGCGCCGGCACCGTGCTCACCGCCGCCGACGTGGCCGACGTGGCCGCCGCGGGCGCCCAGTTCGTGGTGACGCCGGCCGTGGTCGAGTCGATCCCCGAGGCGGCCCGCCGGGGCATCCCGGTCGCCGCCGGCGCGTTCACCCCGACCGAGGCGTACACCGCCATGCGGATGGGGGCGTCGGCGATCAAGCTGTTCCCGGTGTCGGTCGGGGGCCCGGCGTACCTCAGGGCGGTGCGCGACCCCTTCCCGGACATCCCGTTCGTCGCGGTCGGCGGCGTGGGCCTGGCCGACGTGCCCGGCTACCTGAAGGCCGGCGCGATCGCGGTCGGCGTCGGCGGGCCGCTGGTCGGCGACGCCGCCTCCGGCGGTGACCTGGACGCGCTGCGGGCGCGGGCCCGCACCTACCTCGCCGCCGTGCGGCAGCCAGCCGCGTCATGACCGCACCCGACCTGCTCACCTTCGGCGAGACCATGGTGTCGCTGCGCTCCGCCGGCCCGCTCGCCGCCGGCGGGCCGCTGACCATGCACCTGGCCGGCGCCGAGTCCAACGTGGCGGTGGGGGTGGCCCGGCTGGGCCACCGGGCCGCCTGGGCCGGCCGGGTGAGCACCGACGAGTTCGGCGAGTACACGCTGCGGCAACTGCGCGCCGAGGGCGTCGGTGTCGACGGCGTGACCCGCGACCCGGACCGGCCGACCGGCCTGATGTTCCTGGAACAGCGCACCGCCGACCTGACCCGGGTGCAGTACCACCGGGCCGGATCGGCCGGGTCGGCGCTGCGCGCCGACGACCTGCGGGCGACGCTGGCCGCCGGAGCCGGAGTGCTGCACCTGACCGGGATCACCCCGGCGCTGTCCGACACCGCCCGCGCGGCCACCCGCTGGGCCGCCGAGGCCGCCGCCGAGGCGGGCATCCCCGTCTGCCTCGACGTCAACTACCGCGCCCGCCTCTGGTCCCGCGACGCCGCCCGCGAGGTGCTCACCCCGCTGGCGGCGTACGCCTCGGTCGTCATCGCCTCCGCCGACGAGCTCGACCTCGTCGGCGACCCGGAGGCCGACGAGTCCACGGTCGCGGCGGACCTGTTCGGGCGGGGCGTGGACACCGTCCTGGTCAAGCTGGGTGCCGACGGGGCCCGGGCGCACACCCCGGACGGCGTCCAGCACGTCGGGGCGCTGACCGTGACCGCGGTCGACCCCGTCGGCGCCGGGGACGCGTTCACCGCGGGCTACCTGTCCGGCTGGTTCGACGGGCTCGACCTGGCCGGTCGCCTGCGCCGCGCGGCCACCCTCGGCGCCTTCGCGGTCTCCAGCCGAGGCGACTGCGAAGGGTTGCCCCGCCGCGCCGAACTGTCCCTTCTCGACGGCCACGAGACGGGCAGCGTTCTCCGTTAGCCGCCCCGCGCACCTGTAGCAGAAAGGCATCCCGTGAAGATCGTCGCCGCTGACGTCATCGTCTCCAGCCCCGACCGCAACTTCGTCACCCTGAAGATCACCACCGACGACGGGATCACCGGCCTGGGCGACGGCACCCTCAACGGCCGCGAACTGTCGGTCGCCTCGTACCTGCGCGACCACGTCGTCCCGCTGCTGATCGGCCGCGACCCGCACCGCATCGAGGACACCTGGCAGTTCCTGTACCGCTCGGCGTACTGGCGGCGCGGGCCGGTCACCATGGCGGCCATCGCGGCCGTGGACGTGGCGCTGTGGGACATCAAGGCCAAGGCCGCCGGCATGCCGCTGTACCAACTGCTGGGCGGGGCCTCCCGCACCGGCATCATGGCCTACGGCCACGCCTCCGGCCGCGACATCCCGGAGCTGTTCGACTCGATCCGCCGGCACCTGGAGCTCGGCTTCCGGTCGATCCGCGTGCAGACCTCCGTGCCGGGCATCAACGCCGTGTACGGCGTCGCCGCCCAGCCCAGCGCCGACGGCAAGCGGTACGACTACGAGCCGGCGCAGCGCACCCCGCTGCCGGCCGAGGAGGACTGGGACACCCGCGCCTACCTGCGCCACCTGCCCGGCGTCTTCGAGGCGGTCCGCAACGAGTTCGGCCCGGAGCTGCCGCTGCTGCACGACGGCCACCACCGGATGACCCCGATCCAGGCCGCCAAGCTGGGCAAGGCCCTGGAGCCGTACGACCTGTTCTGGCTGGAGGACTGCACCCCGGCGGAGAACCAGGAGGCGCTGCGGTTGGTCCGCCACCACACCACCACCCCGCTGGCGATCGGCGAGATCTTCAACACGGTGTGGGACTACCAGACCCTCATCCGCGAGCAGTTGATCGACTACGTCCGGTCCGCCGTCACCCACACCGGCGGCATCACGGCCATGCGCAAGCTGCTCGACTTCGCCGCCCAGTACCAGATCAAGTCCGGCATCCACGGCCCGACCGACATCTCGCCGGTCGGCATGGCCGCGGCGCTGCACCTGGACCTCGCCATCCACAACTTCGGCATCCAGGAGTACATGCAGCACGGGCCGCTCACCAACGAGGTCTTCCGGCAGTCGTTCACCTTCACCGACGGCTACCTGCACCCGGGCGAGCAGCCGGGGCTCGGCGTGGAACTCGACGAGGAAGCCGCCGCGAAGTTCCCGTACGTGCCGGCCTACCTGCCGTTCAACCGGCTCAAGGACGGGACCGTCCATGACTGGTGAGAGCCGCCCGAGCACTCCCGCCGCGACCCGGCACGTGGTCGTGATGGGGGTGTCCGGGGCCGGCAAGACGACCGTGGCCCGGGGCATCAGCGCCCGTACCGGGCTGACCTTCGCCGAGGCGGACGAGTTCCACTCGCCGGCCAACGTGGCGCGGATGCGAGCCGGCGTGCCGCTGGACGACGCCGCGCGGCTGCCCTGGCTGCGCGACCTGGCCGGGTGGATGGCGGCCCGCTCCGCCGAGGGCGTGTCGACGGTGCTGGCCTGCTCGGCGCTGAAGCGCTCCTACCGCGACGTGCTGCGCCAGGGTCCGCCGAGCGTCGAGTTCGTCCACCTGGACGGGCCGGCCGAGGTGATCCGGGACCGGATGGCCCGGCGTGCCGGGCACTACATGCCGGCGAGCCTGCTGGAGTCGCAGTTGGCGACCCTGGAGCAGCCCCATCCGGACGAGTCGGTGCTGGTGCTCGACGTCTCGCTGACGCCGGACGAACTCGTCTCGGCGGCGGTCGACGGCCTCGGCCTGCACACCGGCGTCCCCGCCGGCGGGTAGCCACGGCCCGGTCGCGGCGCCCAGGCCCGCGACCGGGCGTCACCCTTGCCCCGCTGATCCCCGCGCCGGCCGGGCAGCCCGGAACGCCAGGCCGGGCGTCACCCCGGCAGCGCGTCGAGGTAGACCCAGCGCCCGTCCTCGCGGACGAACCGGCTGCGCTCGGTCTGCGTCCCCGGCCGGCCGCCGGCGCGGTAGTGGGCGCGGAACTCGACGACGCCCGTGGCGTCGAAGAGGCCGCCCCGGTCGGCGTCGACGATCTCCAGCCCCGTCCAGCGCTGGCCCGGTTCCAGGTCGAGCCGGCGCGGCCGGGTCGAGGAGTGCCAGCTGCGCAGCAGGTACGCGGTGTCGCCGACGGCGAAGGCGCTGTACCGCGAGCGCATCAGCGCCTCGGCGGTCGCCGCGTCGGCCTCGCCCCGGTGCAGTCGCCCGCAGCACTGCGCGTACGGCCGGGCGGACCCGCACGGGCAGGTCCGGTCGGGGTCGTCGGCCGCGCTCCGGCGGGGTCTGGTCGCCACCGGCCCATTCTGGCCGACGGTCCGCCGCGACCGGCGTCCGGACCCGGCTCGCGGGCGTCATCCGTGACGCCCGGCAGTTCCGCTCCCCGCTCCGGCACGGCGCGGCACGCGGTCGGTGCGGTCCGCCGCCGGAACCCCGGGGCGTCCTACGCGAAGTGGGTGATGCCGCACCCGCCGTGCGGGCCGGTCAGCGGCCGCTCGTGCGGGCTGTCCGCCGGTTGCCGAAGGACTCCATGGTCGTCGCCTTGCGGGCCGGTGCCTTCGCGGCCGCGCCGGCACGGGTCGCGGCGGCCTTCGCCGTCTTCTTCGCGGGCGCCTTCTTCGCCGGCGCGCTCGTGGCCGGCGCCTTCCGGGCGCGGGTGGGGGCCGCCGTGGCGGAGGTGGCCTTCTTCCGGGCCACCCGCGGCGTCGTCGATGTCGGCTTCTCACCCGGGGTCTTGGCCGCGGTCGTCCCGGTGGCCCGCTTCGTGGCCGTCGCCACCTTCTTCGCCGCCGCCGTCCGCTTCATCGGGGCCTTGCGCGCCCCGGTGGCCTTCCTGGCCCGTCCTGCGTCCGCCATCGTCGCTCCTCGGGAATCGGCCCTGGGCGCACCGTCTTCCCCAGGCCCCGGCGGTCAAACGCCGGTCGGCGTCGGGCGTCTGGCCCGGCCGGACGGCACGCGCGGACGTTTCCCGCCCAGTGACGTGCGTCTACGTGGTGGTCCAGCCCGGGGCGGATGCGCGGTCAGAGCCAGCCGGAGCGGCGGAAGAGGCGGTGCAGGGTGACCGCGACCAGTGCCATCAGGCCCAGCGCGGCCGGGTAGCCGTAGCGCCAGTTCAGCTCGGGCATGGTGGCGAAGTTCATGCCGTAGATCCCGGCGATCCCGGTCTGGGTGGCGGCGATGGCGGCCCAGGCAGCGATCTTGCGCATGTCGTTGTTCTGGTCCACCGCGAGCTGCGCCAACCGGGACTGCAGGATCGAGTTGAGCAGGTCGTCGTAGGCGGCGACCCGGTCCACCGCCCGGGTCAGCCGGGCGTCCACGTCGACGAACCGGCGGCGCAGGCCGCGCGGCGGGTTGTCGGCGCCCTCGTCGAGCAGCGACCGCAGCGGCGCCTGCAACGGCTGCACCGCCCGCTTGAACTCCACGATCTCCCGCTTGAGCTGGTAGATGTGCTGGATGTCGGCGGACCGGTCGCGCGCGAAGACCGTCTCCTCGACCCGTTCCAGGTCCCGCTCCACGTGCCCGGCGACCTCCAGGTAGAGGTCGACCATCCGGCCGCAGACCGCGTACGCCACCGCCCACGGGCCCTCCGCGAGCACTGCCGGGCGGCCCTCGACGTCGGCGCGGACCGAGGTGAGCGCGCCCGCGGCGCCGTGCCGCACGGTGATGACGAAGCGGTCACCGAGCAGCACCATCACGTCACCGGTGTCGATCACCTCCGAGGTGTCGGTCAGCTCGGCGTGCTCCACGTACCCGGCGGTGCGCAGCACCAGCAGGGTCACGCCGCCGTCGCGCCGCACCGTGGGGCGGTGGCCGTCGGCGAGCGCCTGCTCGACCGTCAGGTCGTCCAGCCGGAACGTGCGGCCGACCGCCGCCATCACCGCCGGGTCCGGCTCGTGCAGACCCAACCAGACGAAGGCGCCGCGGCTGCGGCGACTGCGGGCGTACGCGTCGGCGTAGTGCGGGCGGCCCGGCTCGCGCCGTCCGTCGACGTAGACGGCACAGTCCACCACGGCGTCCGGATTGGACCGTCGCGGCTCCCGCTCGCGCTGCCCGGGGACCGGCCGGCCGAGCAGCCGATCGAACACGGCCGACAACCGGAGCCGCTCCCTCACCCGCTGCGCCACCCGTCCACCTCCGCGTCGCCGGCATCCGCGCCGACACCGTACTCGGGCCCGGCGAATCCTGAGTCACGGCACCCGGGTGGCGAAGACGACGACGTTGTCGACGTAACTGCCGACGCGCCGGTCGAACCGGCCGCCGCAGGTGATCAGGCGCAGGCCGGCCGCCCCGCTGGGGCCGTAGACCAGGTCGGTGGGGAAGCGGTCCTTCGGGTACGACGCGACACCGTCGACGGCGAACGTCGCGACGCTGGCGTCGGCGCGGGTGATCCGCACCGTGTCGCCGGCCCGGAGCCGGCCGAGGTCGAAGAAGACCGCCGGCCCGGCGGCGGAGTCCACGTGCCCGACGATCACCGCGTTGCCGGTCTCGCCGGGGCTGGCTCCGTGCCGGTACCAGCCGGCGAGGGTGGGCCGGTCCAGCGGTGGCACCTCCAGGCGCCCGTCGGCGTCGGCGCCGACCGGGACGATCGGGGCCCGCACGTCGATGGCCGGGATCCGCACGTCCACCGGTTCGGCCCTGCCCAGCGGCGGCACCGACGGCGCGGGGCGGGCCCCGGGCGGCGCGTCGGCGGCCCCGGGCCGGGGCGGGCGCGGCGGGGTCGCTGCCACCCCGGCGGTGACCAGGGCGAGCCCGGTGGTGCCGAGCAGGGCGACGACCGCGACCGCCCACCCGGGCCTGCGCCAGGACACGTTCCCACCTCCGTACGCGTTCGCCCGGGTGCCCGCTCCGGCGTTCACCGGTGCGGGCACCCGTCGCAGGGATGGACGGCTCGGCCGTCGGTCAGAGCGTGGCGCCGGCCATGTGGCGTCGACGGCGGGCCAGGATCAGGGCGCCGCCGGCGGCGGAGCCGAGCAGGACGCCTCCGGCGGCGAGCGCGCCGGCCCCGTCGGTGCCGTCGCGGCCGCCGGCCTGGGCGCCGCCGATCGGGGTGACGGTGAACGTCGCGCTGCCGGCCGCGCTGCCGTCGCCGCAGGTCGCGGTCACCGTGTAGGTGCCCAGAGTGAACCCGGCGGTGAAGAGTTCCGCGCTCAGACCGCCGCCGGCCGCCGCCGTGGTGGACCGGACGTTCTGGTCGCGGTCGGGACCGGTGACATGGAAGATCGCGTCGCCGGACTTGGGGTTGCACGTCGTCGCGGTGAGCACGACCGTCCCGCCGACCGGAGTGGTGGCAGGTGACACGACGGTGTCGGCCAGCGCGGCGCCCGGGAGCAGAAGCGTGCTGAGACCCACGCCGACCGCCGCCGATACGAGAACTGTTGTGACCTTCATACGCGTCTTCCCTCACTTTTCGTCCGCTGACTGCGTGGGACGTCGTTCGGGTGGCCAACTCCGTGACTAGCACCGGTGTGACCAACCCTAGGAGGGTTGAACCCCCGATCGGGTGAAAACGAGAAACCCTCGTTGCCGTCACGTGTCCACCCCGGAAGCGGAGGGAGCAGCGGAAATGCCGGCACGGCCCGCCCGCGAGGGTTGGCCGGGGTCGATGCCGTCAGTGCCGGGCTGTCGGGGCTGGGTCGGTCTCGGCCCGTTGCGGGGGCGATGCGCGGGGCTGGCCGGTCTCGTCCGCGCCACCACCGTCGCCCTGCGCACCGGTGATGAGGTGTTCAACCCGCACGGAAAAGTGCCCTCCGGAACAGGCAGATGAGACCTCGAGAAATCTCGTCGTGCCAGCCCGGAGGGCACTTTTGCGTTCCCGGCCTACCGGCCGGGTGGCCCTCGAGAAAGGTCGAGGCTAACAGGTTGACGAACTGGAAATCCGGATCTTGTCAACGGTGCCGTACTGGGACAGGTAGAGCGGACTGTCCGGGCGGAGGCATACCTGCCTTCCGTTGGTGAAGTGGAAGTAGGCGACATCGTCGTTGCGAGAGTTGAAGGCGTAGGCGGAGCCGCGGCTTGACGAGCCGAGTGTCTGCCAGGTGCTGGTAACGTCCTGATACGCCGCGGTCGGTCGCTGCGCCGTCCAGTCGCTGGGGGTGAGGTAGAAGCACACGCGCGGATAGGTGCACCCGTAACGAGTGCTGGCCTGGGCGGCCACCGGAACCGCCAGTGCGCCGGCGACCAACGATGAGGCGACAACCGCAGCTGAGGCGACGACTCTCTTCAACATGTAGTAGACCTCCCCGTGCGTACCGCCCCCGTGGCAGTACGCATTTAAGGTGACATATGTAACTAATTATTGTCAATGGCTGCGTACCATTGGTGGTCCGTCCGGTGTCGAGACGCCGCCCGCCAGTGTCGCGCGAATCCCGCGTGCCCGGTGCCGGCCGGGCCGATAGGGTCGCCCGGTGACAGAGATCAGGACCGAACGGCTGCTGCTGCGGAGTTGGCGGGATTCCGACCTCGCCCCGTGGGCGGCGATGAACGCCGACCCCGAGGTGCGCGAGCACCTCGGCCCGCTGCTCGGTGCCGAGCAGGCCGCCGCCTCGGCGCGGTCGTTCCAGGCCGCCATCGACACGCTCGGGTACGGCTTCTGGGCCGTCGAGGTCCGCGACGGTGGACGGTTCATCGGCTTCGCCGGCTTGGACCGCGTCGACGACGGGCTCCCGGTCAGCGGGGTGGAGGCCGGGTGGCGGCTCGCCCGCTCCGCCTGGGGCCACGGCTACGCCACCGAGGCGGCCCGGGCCGCCCTGCGGTACGGCTTCGACACCGTTGGGCTGCCGGAGATCCTGGCGATCACCACCGCGACGAACGTACGCTCCCAGGCGGTCATGCGCCGCCTCGGCATGACCACCGACCCGGCCGACGACTTCGACGACCCGGACGTCGAGTCCGGCCCGCTGCGCCGGCTGGTCGTCTACCGCACCCGGGCGGGGGACCGCTGATCACCTGACGCGCCGCCCGGTCGGCCGGCGTGCCGGTCAGGGCAGGACAGCCGTCCGTTCCGGTGCCGTGCGGAACTGCCGGTCGATCAGGGCCAGCAGGGCGGCGTGCGTCTCCGCGTCCGCCGCGACGAGCAGCCCGCCGACGCCGGTGTGCAGGGGCTGCCCCCGCAGGCCGGTGACCACGCACCCCGCGGCCTGGCACAGGGCGATGCCGCTGGCGAAGTGCACGCTGTCCCGGACGTCCCGGTCGGTGACGTACGCGGCCCGCCGCCCGGCGGCCACCCACGCCAGGGCCAGCGTCGTGGAGAGCACCCGGGGACGGAACCGCGCGGCGAACTCCGGATCGGCGAGCAGCCGCAGCGCGTCGAACACGGGGGCGTTCGGGAACGGCGGGTCGAGGTCGACGTCCACCAGCCGCGACCGGGCCGACGGCACCAGGGCCTCGTCGACGCCGTCGCGGCGCACGTGGGCGCGGCCGTTCCCGACCCAGAACAGCTCCTCGGCGAGCGGGTCGGCGGCCGCCGCGGCGGTGATCTCCGCGTCGACGCGCAACGCCACGTTCACCGCGGCGAGCGGTGTCCGCGCCGCGTAGTTCAGCGTGCCGCAGAGGGGATCGACCAGCCAGGTCCGGGCCGCCGAGCGGGAGCCGCTGTGCCCGCTCTCTTCCCCCAGCACGGCGTCGTCCGGCCGCGCACCGCCCAGGACGTCGAGGATGGCCTGCTCCGACTCCAGGTCGGCCGCGGTGGCGAAGTCGCCGGGGTCCTTGTCGAACCGGTCCAACGTGCCGCCGTAGCGGGCCCGTACGACGGCCGCGCCGGCCTCCGCCGCGGCGATGGCCAGATCGGGGTCGGTGTACGCCATGGCTGCACAGTAGACCAGCGCCCGCCGGCGCCGGCGAACCCGTCCTCAGCCCCGCACGGCGGGGTCGGTCACCCAGCCGGCGAGCAGCACCAGCCCGGTGAACCGGTGCACGGCGAGGAACCCGAAGGGCCGGTCGACGTCGAGGCGCACCCGCCGCCTGCGCGCGGTGAGTCGCGGCGGGGCGGCGCCCGCCCGCATGGAGAGGGCGGTGACCACGGCGGCGCGGAAGCCCGTCGCGCTGAAGGTGGCCGTCGCGCTCTGCCGCGCCTGCGAGACGGACAGGAGCCGGGCGATGCCGGGGAAGTGGTCGCCGTCCCCGGTCGCGGTCGCCAGGCCGAACGTCACCGGCCGCTTCAGCAGGTCGTGGTCGGCGGAGACGGTGAAGCCGACCGTGGAGACGTACAGCTCCGGCCGGTCGTCGTGCGCCTCCACGACCTGTTCGGTGACCCCGGGGCCGGCGGCGACGGGCAGCGCGGACGGCGCACCGAGGCCGCCGATCGCGGCGGGCAGCACCTCCGCCGCCGTGCGCCCGGGCGCGCCCAGGGCGAGCACCACGTCGACGTCCTCGGTGCCGCGCACGGTCAGCAGGCTCAGCGGGCCGGCGGCGGTGTCGGCGACCCGGAGCGCGTCGAGGTCGTGGCTCAGCCGGCCCAGCCCGGCGAGCCGGCGGCCCCGCCACGGCCCGCCGGCCGGCTCGCACCGGGCGTCCCGGAACGGCTCGGCCCACTCGGTCAGCAGCGACAGCGCGCTGGCCAGGACCATCGCGGTGTCCGGGGTGACCTGCACCGGCATCCGGGGGACCAGACCGTCGGTGTGGGTGGCGGCCCACTCGTCGAGGGCCCGCTGGTCCTGCGCCTCGTCCCCGGTCAACTCCCCGCGCATGGCCGCCGGCACCTCCCGCAGCCACCGGTCGGTCAGCCGGAGGTCCCGCCGCGCCCAGGTGGCGAGCGCGAGCCGGGTGGTGGGGGAGCGGTCCAGGTCGAACCGCGCCGGGTCGGGGGCGACCGCGAGCAGCTCGTCGCGGACCGGCCCGGCGGCGTAGGGGGCGAGCAGCGCCAGCAGCGGGTACACGCCCGCGCCGGACACGACGGTCTGCTCCCCGTCCAGCGTGGACGCCCAGCGGGCGGTGAGCGCGTTGGCGGCCGTGGTGCTCATGCGGTGCGGACCCTCCGGTGGTGGCGACGGTGCCCGTCGGGGCGACCGCCGGCACCCTACCGCCGTCCGGCGCCCGGCGGGTGCCCGCGACCGCCGGCCCGGCCGGCCGGTGGCCGGTCGTCGGGGAGGGTGTGGCAGCGTGGTCGGCGTGACCGTCTCCGCACCGCTGGACGTCGACCTGGCCCTGGTCGGCGGCGGCGGTGCCGCGTCGCTGGTGCTCGCCGCCTTGGACCGGCACGGTGTGCGTGACCTGCGGGTCGCCGTCGTCGACCCGGTCCACCGGCGCGGCCAGGACCGCACCTGGGCGTTCTGGGACCACCCCGGCAACGACCTGGACCCGCTGCTGGCCGCGAGCTGGCAACAGGTCGAGGTCGCGACGCCCGCCGGCCGCCGCGTCCTGGACCTCGCCCCGCTGCGGTACGCCATGCTGCGCTCGGGCCCGGTCTACGACCGGGCTGCCGAGGCCGAGCGGCGGCTCGGCATACGGCGGATCGTCGCGCCCGTCGACACCCTGCACGACGACGGCGGGCACGTCACGGTGCACGTCGGCGGGGGCGGGCCGGCGCTGCGCGCGTCCTGGGTGCTGGACTCCCGGCCCCGGCCGCCCCGTCGGCCCGGCCGCACCAACTGGCTCCAGCACTTCCGGGGCTGGTGGCTGGAGTCCGAGGCGCCGGTCTTCGACCCGGCCCGGGCCGTCCTGATGGACTTCCGCACCCCGCAGCCCGCCCGGGGCGTGTCGTTCGGTTACGTCCTGCCGGTCAGCGACCGGTACGCCCTGGTGGAGTACACGGAGTTCTCACCCGACCTGCTCAGCGACGCCGGGTACGACGCCGCGCTGGCCGGCTACCGCGACCTGCTCGGCCTCGACCCGGCGCGGGTGCGGGTGCGGGAGGTGGAGAACGGCGTGATCCCCATGACCGACGGCCCGTTCGACGCCCGGCCCTCGCCCCGGGTGGTCCGCCTCGGCACGGCGGGCGGCGCCACCCGGCCCTCCACCGGCTTCACCTTCTCCGCCATGCGCCGCCAGGCCGAGCAGGTCGCCGCTGCCCTCGCCGCCGGCCGGCCGCCGGTACCCGGGCCCGCGTACCCCCGCCGTCACCGCTGGATGGACGCGGTCGCGCTCCGGGCGCTGGACGCCGGCAGCGTCGGCGGGCCGGAGTTCTTCGCCCGGCTCTTCGACCGCAACCCGGCCGAGCGCGTGCTGCGGTTCCTCGACGGCGCCACCACCCCGGCGGAGGAACTGGTGGTGATGAGCTCCACCCGGCTGCTGCCGATGGTCGCCGCCGCTGCCGGCGACGTCGGCGCCCGGCTCCGGGACCGCCTCGACCCGGCTCGCCGGTCGGCGACGTGACGGTCCCGCCGCCGGTGCCCGGCGGCCGGACCGACGGCGACGGCTGACGGCGGGCGTGCGGTTGTCCTGGTAGGCGTGGCGGCCGGGCCGGCCCTCCCGTCCGAGGATCGACAGCCACGGCGCCGGGTCGGCTGCCCCGACGGCGGGAGAGCGGGTCGGGATTCGGTAGGTTGCCGACATGGCGGACGAGACGGCCGGCAGGGTCGTGCAGATCTGGACCGACGGGGCGTGCAGCGGCAACCCCGGTCCCGGCGGGTGGGGTGTGGTGCTGCGCTACGGCGCGCACGAGCGGGAGCTCTGCGGCGGCGAGGCGACCCCGACCACCAACAACCGGATGGAGCTGATGGCCGCCATCCAGGCCCTGGAGAGCCTGACCCGGCCGGTCACCGTCGAGTTGCACACCGACAGCACGTACGTGCGCAACGGCATCACCAGCTGGCTCGCCTCGTGGAAGCGCAACGGCTGGCGGACCGCCGCGAAGCAACCGGTGAAGAACGCCGACCTGTGGCAGCGGCTGGAGGCCGCGTGCGCCCGGCACCGGGTCACCTGGCTGTGGGTGAAGGGGCACAACGGCCACCCGGAGAACGAGCGCGCCGACGCGCTGGCCAACCGCGGCATGACCGAGGCCCGCGCCGACGCGGTCCCGGCCGGCCGCTGACCGGTCGGCCGGCGGCCGGCCGGCGTCGCGGACACTACTCGCGGTTCGGGTCGACGGTGCCGGAGACGTCGGCCACGTCGTAGCCGGCGCGGCTGACCTCCCGGGCCGAGCGCCGGTCCTCGGCCGGCAGGTCCGCGAAGTCGTCGCCGGTGTCGTCGGTGCCGCTCAGGGACTCACCCGGCGGACGCAGCGACGCCTGCATGGCCGTCGCGCCGTCCGGCTCGTCGGTGGCGGCCCGGTCGGTACGGTTCTGTTCGGTCATGCCGCCCCTCCTGCCCCCGTGGGGTGATCGCAAACGCCCGGTCCCGGGCTCAACGCGCCGCGTCCGGGTGACCCGGCATGCCGGACCCGCCGCTGGAACTGCCCGACGCGCCGCCCGCCACGCCGGACCCGTCGTCCTCGGTGACCAGGTCGGGCTTCGCCGTCGTGTCGTCCGGCGCCGGGACGTCGGTGTCCGCCTCGACCTGGACCAGCCGGGGCTGGTCGGCCTCGTCCTCGGCGTGCGCCGGGTCGACCGGCAGCTCGCCTTCGCGTGCCCGATACCCCACCGCTGCCTCCCCGTCGCCGCCGTGCCGTTCGGTCCCGGCTACCCGGCGCCGACGGGGTGAAACGTCGACCCGCCGCGGCACCGGACGGTGGCCGGCGGGCGGGAGCGGGGTCAGTGCCGCCGCGTGGGGCGGCCGGGTCGCCCAGGGGCGCGCGGCGGGCGGCGCACCGGCGTGAGCGCCAGCGGCGACCAGTGCCCGGGGCGCATCCGGCCGGGCGGCAGTGCGGTGCGCTGGTCGCCCCGGGCCGCGTCGAGCTGCGACTGGTGCAGGAACAGGCTGCCGGACAGGTCCGCGCCGCGGAGGTCCGCCCCGCGCAGGTCTGCGCCGGTCAGGTCGGCCAGGCCGAGGTCGACGCCGCGCAGGTCGGCCCCGATCAGCAGCGCCCCGCGCAGGTTCGCCCGCCGCAGGTCGACCCGGCGCAGGTCGACGCCGAACAGTTGGGCACCCCGCCGGTCCGCACCGGCCCGGCCGCCCCGCGACCGGGCCGCGTCCCCGGCGCGCGACAGCAGCGGGTTGACCCGCCCCCGGTACGCGTCCACGTCGAGCGCCCGCAGTGTCTCCGGGAGCTCCCGGGTCAGCCGCTCGGTCTCGGCGAGCGCGCCGGCCAGCTCGTCGCGCAGCGGCTGCGGCGGGCGCAGCGCGAGCGCCTCGGTCAGGCACCAGAGCAGCTCGTGCAGCGGCCGCATCACCGCGAACGTGTCGAACATGCTCGACGCGGTCTCCGGCGCGTCGCGCCAGTCCCGCCCGCCGAAGGTGTGCTGGGCCACCCGCTGCCCGGCACCGAAGCAGTCGAAGACGGTGCAGCCGGGGAAGCCCCGCTCGCGCAGGTCGGCGTGGATGCCGCAGCGCGAGTCGGCCCCCAGGTTCGGGCAGGGGCGCCCGGCCGGCTTGTCGATGGCGAAGTCGGCCGACGCGGAGAAGGCGGGCGCGACGCAGCAGAGCCCGAAGCACCGGGCGCAGTCGGCGCGCAGGTCGTCCGCCGCCGACGGTGACGACCGGGGTGTTTCCGACACGCTGACCGTTCTCCCGCCGATCGTGACCCTTCCACTCGCCGGGACGCGGGCGGACCTCCCATTGTCCCGCGCGGCGCTGGTGGCCCGCCCGGCGGGCCGGGCCACCAGCGCCGAGCGCGCGTCGGGCCCCGCCCGCCCCGCCACGAAACGCTCAGACCCGGGTGACGCGTACGGCGTCCGCGACCACGTAGCCGGTGCCCGAGGTCCACCGGCTCACACCCACCTTGTTGCCGTCGCCCCGGGCGAGGGTGAAGGTGCCCAGCGAGGACCACTTCCCGCCGTTGCTCCGCTGGTCGACGTGCACCGTCTTGTTGCCCGTCGAGGTGGCCACGATGTAGGGGGTGGCGGCGCTGTTGCCGGTGGACGCCGGGTACCAGACGTCGACCCGGTAGGTGCCGGTCTCGGGGACGTCGACCTTGTACCAAGCGACGTCGCTGGCGGCGACCGGGACGGCCCGACGGTAGCTGGTGCCGTACCGGCCGGTGAGGCTGGACGAGACGGCCCAGTTGCTGCTGGCGGTGAAGCGCCCGGCCGTGGTGTTGTCCACCACCGTGCTCCACGGGCTGAAGTACGTCGACCAGAGGTTGTGCGTCGGCCAGCTGGTCACCTGGCGGGAGGCGGCCCACAGCGCGCCGTCGATGTCGCCGTAGTTGAGGCCGGAGGGATCGTCGCGCTGGTTGAACAGCGCCGCCCAGCTCATGCCCTGGTAGCTCTTGACCAGCAGGGTGTAGGTGCCGGCCAGGCTGCCGGTGTGCCAGATGTTGTACTTCGTCCCGCCGCTGGTGGCGAAGGGGCGCACGGCCCAGCCGAGGCCGTAGTACCAGCCGTTGCCGTTCACGCCGGTCGAAGGCACCGCGGTGACCTTGGCCAGCGAGGCGCCGTCGAGCACGCCACCGGCCCCGTCGAGCATGGTGGCCCAGCGGACCATGTCCACCGCCGAGGCGACCCACCCGCCGTTGGCGTCGCGCAGGCTCATGCTGAAGGTGCCGTACGGGGCCGGCACGATGGTGCCCGAGTCGTCCAGCACGGTGCGCCCGGTGTACTGCGACCGGTAGCTGACCTCGCCGGCGAGCCGCGTCAGGGCCTTCCCGTGCGCCATCCGAGTGATGCCCAACGGCGCGAGGAGCTTCTGCTTGACGTACGCCTCGTAGGACAGGCCGGTGACCTTCTCGACGACGCGGCCGGCGAGGAAGTAGCCGTAGTTGCTGTACGCCACGGTGCTGCCCGGGTTGTGTTGCAGCGGCTGGCCGGCCATGTAGCGCAGGACGTCCTCCTTGCGCAGCTCCAGCGGCACGCCCAGCGCCTGCGCGATGACGTGGTCCCGGCCGTGCAGGGGATCGAAGGTGAGGTCCCGGTCCCAGCCGCCGAGGTGCTGCAGCAGCCGCCGCAGGGTCACCTGCGGCAGCCTCGGGTCGACGGACTGCCCGGTCGGCGGGATGAAGTCCAGCACCGAGGTCACCGGGTCGTCGAGGCCGACCAGGCCGTCCTGCGCCAGCCGGAGCACCGCCGCCGCGGTGAGCGACTTGCTGAGGCTCGCGATGCGGAACAGTGACGTCGGCTGGATCGTCTCCGCCGAGTTGTTGCCGTAGCCCCGGGCCAGCACGAGCCGGCCGTTGTACGCCACCGCAAGCTGCCCGGCGCTGACACCGCGCGCCTGCATGAACGACTTCATGGCGTCGTCGAAGCTGCTCAGCCCGGCAACCGCGGTGCCGGTGGCGACCCACCCGTCCGCCGCCCGCGCCGGCCCGTGGAGCAGCGTGCCGGCACCGGCGGCACCGGCGCCGGCCGCGCCGACGAGCTTTCCGAACGTCCTCCTGCTGACTGTCCGCACGACATCTCCCCGTGTAGTTGATCTAGCTGGGGAGACCCTACAAGAGGACTCGAGATTGGACAGTCCGGTCGACGGCCGTCACGTCACTCTCGCACCGACCGCCAGTCGTGGGAGGAGCGCGTTGGCCTGCGGTCCCATCAGCAACATGCCGCCGTCGAGGGGCCAGGACGCGCCGGTGACGTACGCGGCGGCGGGCGAGGCAGGCCTTGCCGATGCCGGAGTCGGCGCCGGTGACGACGGCGATTTTCGGGTAGCTCTCGTAACGCGCTGGCATGGTGCCGCACTACCCGTTCCATGCGGATGCAGCCATACGTTGATCCCGGCCCATGCGGGGGATTGCCCACGTCGATGCGCTCTGCCATTCTCCACCGTGGACGCTGCCAGCGACGGTCGCCAATCCGGAGGACCGTGCGGCGGCCCCTATCTGCCGGAGGGACCCTCGTGAAGCGCAGACGTCGCCACCTGCTCGTGGGACTGGCGGTCGGTGCCCTGGTGGCATCGACCGGTCTCGTCGGAATCCACTTCGCCGGCGCCCAGGTGCCGGCTCCCGCCGCCGCGTCCGGCGACGGGGAGATGCCCGGCGCGCTCGGCGCCCACATGGAACGGCTGCGCCAGGCCGTGCCGGGCAACGACGGCATGTCGCCGGACGGCCCGGGCAACGCCGCGCAGCAGGAGTTCCTGGAGCGCGCGTACCCGGCCAGCACGATCAGCATCGCCCAGATGGACCGGTCGAAGGCGGCGTACTCGGCCGCGGAGCGGCGCGCCGACGGCAGCCGGGACTGGGTCAACGTCGGCCCGAGCGAGGCCCTCTACCCGTTCACCGAGTTCCGCAACGCCGGCAACTACGTGCCGAACGCGTACGTCGCGGGCGGCCGGGTCACCTCGATCGACATCGCGCCGGACTGCAACGCCCTGCTCTGCCGGGCGTACGTCACGCCGGCCGGGGGCGGCGTCTGGGGCACCCTGAACGTCCTCGCGCCCGAGCCGAAGTGGTTCTACCTGGGCGGGCCGCTCGGCATCAACGCCGCCGGCTCGGTCAAGATCGACCGTAACGACAAGACCGGCCTGACGATCTACGTCGGCACGGGCGAGGCCAACACCTGCGCCTCCGGCTGCGTCGCCGGCGTCGGGCTCTACAAGTCCACCAACGGTGGGGTCACCTGGAAGGGCCCACTGGGCAAGGACGCCCTGGCCGGCAAGGGGATCGGCGAGATCACGATCAAGCCCGGCGACCCGAGGACGCTCTACGTCGCCACCACCACGGCACTGCGCGGCATGTCCGGCTCCTGCTGCACCGGCGTCACCCGGCCGGTGCCCGACGCCGAGAAGTGGGGCCTCTACAAGTCCACCGACGGCGGCGCGAGCTGGAGGTTCATCCACAACGGCTCGGCCGACGCCACCCAGTGCACCGGCAACGCCGCGGAGTACGCCAACACCGCCGCCTGCTCGCCGCGTGGGGTGCGCTACGTTAAGCTCGACCCGCGCGACGCGAACGTCGTCTACGCCTCCTCGTACGCCCGGGGCGTGTGGCGCTCGGCGGACGCCGGCGCCACCTGGACGCAGATCAAGCCGTCGCTGAACCCGGCCGTCTTCCAGACCCGGGCCGCGATCGACGTGACCGCCCTGCCGAACGGCAAGACCCGGATGTACGTCTACGAGGGCAACATCGGCAACCCGTACTCGCGGCTGTTCCGCAGCGACGACGTGGCCGGCGGCGCCCCCGCGTTCGCCGACCTGACCAGCGCCAACCCGGCAGACCCGGGCTTCGCGACCTACAACCAGTGCACCGGCCAGTGCTGGTACGACGTCTTCGTGCACACCCCGGCCGGGCATCCGGACATCGTCTACACCGGCGGCGCCTACGTCTACGGCGAGACCGTCGCCCACAAGCGGGCGGTGGTGCTGTCCACCGACGCCGGGGTCAGCGGCACCGACATGACCTACGACGGCACCGACGAACTGCACCCCAACGGCCTGCACCCCGACCAGCACGCGCTGGTCACCAACCCGCGCAACCCGTACCAGTTCTTCGAGGCCAACGACGGTGGCGTGATGCGCTCCAGCGGCCAGTTCGTGGACCGCTCGGCCTGGTGCGACAACCCGGACCGCAACCTGACCACGCAGGCGCAGAAGGACCGCTGCAAGCAGATGCTGTCGCGGATCCCGTCGAAGCTGGACGGCATCAACAAGGGCATGAACACGCTGCAGTTCATCAGCCTGTCGGCCAGCCCCCACGACCACACCCTGCTCCAGGGCGGCACCCAGGACAACGGCACCTGGGAGAACAAGGGCCAGCGCACGCGCTGGGAGAACACGATGATCGGTGACGGCGGCGCGTCCGGCTTCGACGTCGGCAAGCCGGAGTTCCGCTTCCACACCTTCTACGACGCCTCGCCCGAGGTGAACTTCGACAACGGGGACGTGGGCAGCTGGATCTCGATCTCCGACCCGATCTTCGGGCACCCGGGCACCCTGTTCTACGCCCCGGTGATCAGCGACCCGAAGGTCAGCGGCACGATGTTCGCCGGCACGTCCCGCACCGTCTACCGGACCAAGACGTTCGGCCTGGGCGACCGGAGCCTGGCGGAGGCCGACCGGATCTGCAACACCTGGACCGGCACCTTCGAGGCGCAGTGCGGCGACTTCGCGCCGCTGGGCACGGTCAACCTGACCGACGCCGCGTGGGGCGACCGGGCCGGCGGCGCCGTCTCGGTGGTCGAGCGGGTCGCCACCGACTCGTCCACCGCGTACGCGGCCACCAGCACCGGCCGGGTGTTCGTGTCCCGCAACGTCGACGCCGAGCCGGCCTCCGCGGTCACCTGGACGCGGATCGACACCGCCGCCACGCCCAACCGCTTCGTCACCAGCATCCACGTCGACCCGGCCGACCCGGCCCGGGCGTGGGTCTCCTACAGCGGGTTCAACTCGAACACCCCGGCCACGCTCGGCCACGCGTACGAGGTGAAGCTTGGTGGTGCCGGCGCGACCTGGGCCGACCGGTCGTACGACTTCGGCGACCAGCCGATCACCGACCTGGTCCGCGACGACGTCACCGGCGACCTCTACGCGGCCACCGACTTCGGTGTCCTGCGGCTGGCCAGGGGCAGCACGACCTGGGTGAAGGCGGCCCGTGGCATGCCGAACGTCGAGGTCGCCGGGCTGACCGTCGTGCCCGGCAAGCGGGTGCTCTACGCCGCCTCGCACGGCCTGGGCGCCTGGCAGCTCGCGCTCTGAGGAAGTCGACCATCGGCAACGACCGGGTGAGGGGCCGCGCGAGCGGCCCCTCACCGCTGCCCGAGGCGGCCGGCCGGGCCTGGCGCACCCTCGGCGCGGCGTTCGTCCTGCTCGTCTTCGTCCCGCCGCTGCTGCTGCTGATCTCCGGCTCGCTCACCGAGCCCGGCCTGCCCCCGCCGCCCACGCCGCGGCTGGTGCCGGAGCCGGTGTCCACCGTCGGCTACCAGCAGGCCGTCGAGTGGGGCGGGCTGCTGCGGGCCTCGCTCAACTCGGTCCTGGTGGCGGTCGTCGCGGTGCCGCTGAGCGTGCTCGTCGCCGCGCTGGCCGGCTTCGCGCTGGCCCGGCTCGCCCCGCGCACCACCGGCGTCGTCGTGGCGGCCTCCCTGGTCGCGCTGATGGTGCCGGCCACGGCGCTGCTGGTGCCCCGGTTCGCGATCTTCCGGATGCTCGGCCTGACCGACACCCTGGTGCCGTTGATCGCCCCGGCGTTGCTGGGTACCTCGCCGCTCTACGTCCTGGTCTACTACCTGGCCTTCCGGGCGCTGCCGGCGGACCTCTACGACGCCTGCCTGGTGGAGGACCTCTCGCCGATGCGCACCTGGTGGCGGGTCGCCCTCCCGCTGGTCCGCCCCGTCACGGCCGGCCTCACCGCGCTCACCTTCGTGCTCACCTGGTCGAGCTTCCTCGACCCGCTGGTCTACGTCTACGACCGCGACCTGTTCACCCTGCCCCTGGCGCTGCGCTCCCTGTCGGTGCTGGACCCGACGAACTTCCCGGTGTTCCTGGCCGGCGCGGTGCTGGCCACGGTGCCGGCGCTGGCCGTCTTCGTGCTCGCCCAGCGGCGCTTCCTCCACCACGACGACCCGACGGGACGAGACTGACGATGCGACCGGAGACAGAACCGACGATGAGACCGAAGGCGCTGCTCGCCCTGCTGCTCGCCGCCGTGCTGGCCGCCACCGGCTGCGGCTCCGGCTCCGGGTCGTCCGACGACGGCCCGGTGCGGCTGCTGGTCTTCGGCGCGCCCGAGGAACTCGCCGCCTACCGCACCCTCGTCGAGGCGTACGAGAAGGCGCGCCCCGGCGCCGACGTGCAGCTCGTCGAGGCCAGCGACCGCAAGGACCTGCTGGCCCGGCTGGCCACCTCGGTGGCCGGCGGCGCCCCGCCGGACCTGTTCCTGATGAACTACCGCTTCTACGGCCAGTTCGCCGCCAAGGACGTCATCGAGCCGCTGGACGACCGGCTCGCCGCCTCCGACGCCGTCGACCCGGCCGACTACTACCCGGTGGCGTGGAACGCGTTCCGGTGGAAGGACCGGCAGCTCTGCCTGCCGCAGAACGTCTCCAGCCTCGCCGTCTACTACAACCGCACCCTCTTCGCGAAGTACGGTGTGCCCGAGCCGAAGGCCGGCTGGACCTGGAACGACCTGCTCACCACCGCGTCCGCGATGACCCGCGACTCCCGTGGCGTGGTCGTCAAGGCCACCGAGAGCGAGGGCGCGGCGCTGCGCCCCGCCGTGCACGGCCTCGGCGTCGAGCCGTCCATCATCCGGCTCGCCCCGTTCGTCTGGTCCAACGGTGGCCAACTCGTCGACGACCCGGCGAGGCCGACCCGCCTGACCCTGGACACCCCGCCCGCCCGGGAGGCGCTGAAGAACCTGGTCGACCTGCGGCTGGCGTACGGGGTGGTGCCCACCGACGAGGAGGTGGAGGCCGAGGACGACGAGTCGCGGTTCGCCAACGGCCGGCTCGCCATGCTGATGAGCTCCCGCCGCTCCACCACCACGTTCCGCTCCATCACCGGCTTCGAGTGGGACGTCGCCCCGCTGCCCGTCTACCGGGAGCAGGTCGGCGTGCTGCACTCCGACGCGTACTGCATGACCCGGGGCGCGAAGCGCAAGGACGCCGCGTGGCGGTTCCTGGAGTTCGCGATCGCCGAGGAGGGCCAGCGCATCGTCGCCGCCACCGGCCGCACCGTCCCGTCCCACATCGGAGTGTCGCAGTCGCCGGCGTTCCTCGGCCCGGCCCAGCCGCCGCGCAGCGCGAAGGTCTTCCTCGACGCCATCCCCACCGTCCGGGCGCTGCCCACGGTCTCCACCTGGCCCGAGATCGAGGACGTCACGTACGGCATCCTGGAGAACGCCATGCACCGGGGTGACCGGCTCGACGACGTGATCCGCGACCTCGACCAGCAGACCCGCCCCCTGTTCGCCCGCGGCGAGCACGGGTGAGCGACCCCGGCCTCGCCCTGGCGGGGGTCTCCGCCGCCTACCGTGGGTCGACGGTGCTGCACGAGGTGGACCTGACCGTCGCCCGGGGGGAACTGCTGGTGGTGCTCGGCCCGTCGGGGGCCGGCAAGTCGACGGTGCTGCGGGTGGTCGCCGGCCTGGAACCGGTCACCGCCGGCCGGGTCCGCATCGCCGGCCAGGACGTCACCGCCGACCGTCCCGGCCGGCGCAACGTGTCGATGGTCTTCCAGTCGTACGCGCTCTTCCCGCACCTGACCGTCGCCGAGAACATCGCCTTCGGCCTGGAGGTGCGCGACACCCCCCGGGCGGTCGCCCGGGACCGGGCCCGCGTGGCCGCCGAGACCGTCGGCTGCGCCGCCCTGCTGGACCGGCGGCCCGGGCAGCTCTCCGGCGGGGAGCGGCAGCGGGTGGCGCTGGCCCGCGCCCTGGTGCGGGAGCCGGACGTGTTCCTGCTCGACGAGCCGCTGTCCAACCTCGACCTGGCGCTGCGGGTGGAGATGCGTGCCGAGCTGCGCGCCCTGCACGACCGGCTGGGCGCCACGATGGTCCACGTCACCCACGACCAGACCGAGGCCCTGGTGCTCGCCGACCGCATCGCCGTGCTGCGCGACGGGCGGATCGAGCAGGTCGGCACGCCCGACGAGATCTGGCGCGCCCCGGCCAGCACCTTCGTCGCCCGTTTCGTCGGCTCCCCGGCGATGAACCTGCTCCCGGCCGAGGGGGTGCTCGTGCCGTCGGGCACCGCCCCGGTCCGGGCCGCCGAGGAGCTGGAGATCGGCTTCCGGCCCGAGGCGGTCACCCTCGGCGCCACCGACGGCACGGACGCCACCGTCGACCGGGTCGAGGTCGTCGGCGAGGACGCGTACGCGTACCTGACCCTCGCCGGCGGGCACCCGGTCGTCGCCCGGGTGCCGGCCGCGCGTCGGCCCGAGCGCGGCGCGGCGGTACGCGTCGGGGTGCGCTGGGCCGACGTGCACGTCTTCCACGCCGCCTCCGGCCGCCGGTACGCCCCGTGACGACGACGGACCGCCGCTCCCGCCGGCAGTTGGCGCTGATGCTGGCGCCGTACCTGGTGGGCCTGGTCGGGTTGGTGCTGCTGCCCGCCGCGGTCACCCTGGGGCTGGCCTTCACCGAGTACGACCTGCTGCGCCCGCCGCGCTGGGTGGGGCTGGCCAACCTCGCCGCGCTGGTCGACGACCCGGTGTTCCGGGTGGCGCTGACCAACTCGCTGGTCTTCGCGCTGGTGGCCGTACCGCTGCGGGTGCTCTTCGCGCTCGGCCTGGCGCTGCTGCTGCACCGCCGGGCGCTCGGGGTCGGTCCCGCCCGCACGGCGGCGGTGCTGCCGACGGCGGTGCCGGAGATCGCCTACGGGCTGCTCTGGCTGTGGCTGCTCAACCCGCTCTACGGCCCGATCAACCAACTGCTGCGCACCGGCGGGGAGAACGGCCTGACCGCGCTGGGCCGCACCCCGCCGCAGTGGCTCACCGACCCGACCGACGCCCGGGCCGCGATCATCCTGATGAGCCTGTTCACCATGGGGGAGACGTTCGTGGTGCTGCTGGCGGCCCGCCGCGCGCTGCCCCGCGACGTCTACGAGATGGCCGCGATCGAGGACGCCACCGGCTGGGACGTGTTCCGCCGGATCACGCTGCCGCTGATGGCGCCGGTGCTCGGGCTACTGGCGGTGCGCGACGCCATCCAGAGCCTGCACTTCACGTTCGTGCCGGCGTTCGTGGTCACCGACGGCGGCCCACCCCCGTACGCCACCACCTACCTGTCGCTGTTCGTCTACCGCACCGGCTTCGAGTACCTGCGCTACGGTTACGCCGCCGCGGCGACCCTGGTGATGATCCTGCTGACCGTGGCGGCGGTGCTGGTGCAGTGGCGGCTCATCCGCCGCTACCGCGCGTTCTACCGGGTGTGAGGAGCCCGGCGCGACCCCGAAATTCCCAGGCGCCGGCCCCGGGCGCCGTGACATGATCGCGCACTGCGCAAGCCGGGTGCAGGAGCGTGGGGAGGACGGCATGGAGTACGAGGTACGCCGGATCGGGCCGGAGTCGACCGCCGGGGCGGCGGCGGTGCTCGCCGACGCCTTCGACGGCTACCCGTGGATGGCCTGGACGGTGGCGGCCGACCGGCACCGGGAGCGGCTGGAGGCGATGTTCGCCGGCACGGTCGACGCGGTCGGGCTGCCCTACGGCGACGTCTGGGCAGCGGTGGGCCCCGACGGCCGGCCCGCGGCGGTGGCCGTGTGGCTGCGCCCGGACCGGCCGGTGCCGGACGAGGTCTGGGCCGGCGTCGCGGCGCGCAACGCCGAGTTGGCCGGCGACCGGCACGCGGCGCTGCGCGCCGCCGACGCGGCCTGTGCCTCGCTGCGGTCGGTCGAGCCGGCGTTCCTGCTGGCCACCGTCGGCGTGCGCCGGGTCGACCAGGGCCGGGGGCTGGGCGGCCGGGTGCTGCGGCCCGGCCTGGCCGAGGCGGACCGCGCCGGCCTGCCGGCGGTGCTGGAGACCTCGTCGGAGCCGAACGTGCGGCTCTACCAGCGGCTCGGTTTCGCCGTGACCGGGCAGGTCCAGGTGCCCGACGGCGGTCCCCACGTCTGGGCGATGCGCCGGCCGGCCGGGCGGGCCGACACCGGGACGCGGGTGTAACGGGCGCTGGCCCGGGTAGCCGCCGGGAATGGAGCTGGTCGAAGAGTCGCCGTACCGCTTCCGGATCGACCGGCACGACCCGATGCGGGTGCCGGGAGTGGTCTTCGCGTCCCGGTCGTTGCTGCCCGACGCCGGGGCGGACAAGTCGCTGGAGCAGGTCGCGAACGTCGCCACGCTGCCCGGCATCGTGGACGCCTCGTACGCCATGCCCGACGTGCACTGGGGCTACGGGTTCCCGATCGGCGGGGTGGCCGCCACCGACATCGCGCACGGCGGCGTCGTCTCGCCCGGCGGGGTGGGCTTCGACATCTCCTGCGGGGTCCGGCTGCTCGCCGCCGACCTGGACCGCGACGGGCTGCGGCCCCGGCTCGACGCGCTGATGGACGGGCTGGGTGAGGCCACCCCGCGCGGGATGGGCAAGGGCGCGGTGTGGCACCTGTCCTCCCGCTCGGAACTCGACGCGGTGCTGCGGGGCGGCTCCCGGTACGCGGTCGAGCGCGGCTTCGGCGTCGAGCGGGACCTGCACCGCTGCGAGGACTACGGCGCCGTCGGCGACGCCAACCCGGCCCAGGTCAGCGAGCGGGCGATCGAGCGCGGCGCGCGCCAGGTCGGCAGCCTGGGCTCCGGCAACCACTTCCTCGAGGTGCAGGCCGTCGAGGAGGTGTACGACGACATTGCCGCCACCGCCTTCGGGCTGCGTCCCGGCCAGGTCTGCGTGATGATCCACTGCGGGTCACGGGGGCTGGGCCACCAGATCTGCACCGACTACGTCCGCGCGATGGAGAAGGTGATGGACCGGCACAACATCCACGTGCCGGACCGGCAGCTCGCCTGCGCCCCAGTCTCCTCCCACGAGGGCCGTGCCTACCTGGGCGCGATGGCCGCCGCCGCGAACTACGCGCGGGCGAACCGGCAACTGCTGACCGACGCCGCCCGGAAGGTCTTCGCCCGGGTGACCGGCAGCCGGCTGGACCTGGTCTACGACATCTCGCACAACCTCGCCAAGATCGAGGACCACGACGTCGACGGCGAGCGGCGCGCGCTCTGCGTGCACCGCAAGGGTGCCACCCGCGCGCTGCCCCCGGGCCACGCCGACCTGCCCGACGACCTCCGCGACGTGGGACAGCCGGTGCTGATCCCCGGCTCGATGGGCACCGGCTCGTACGTGCTCACCGGCGTGCCGGGGGCACCCGCGTTCGCCTCCACCTGCCACGGCGCCGGGCGGGTGCAGAGCCGCAAGCAGGCCGTGAAGGCCGAACGCGGCCACGACCCGCGCGGCCAGCTGGAGGCGCAGGACATCGCGGTGCGCGGCGCGTCCAGGCGCGGCCTGGCCGAGGAGATGCCGACGGCGTACAAGGACATCTCGGCGGTGGTGGCGGCGGCCGAGGGCGCCGGGCTGTGCCGGAAGGTGGCCCGGCTGGTGCCGCTCGGCGTGGTGAAGGGCTGAGCCGGCGGCTCACACGTCGAGGGTCACCGCGCAGGACCAGCCCCCGCCGTCGCGGCCGAAGCGCAGCTCGTGCAGGGAGACGGCCTTCGGCACCGCGCCGACGAGTTCCACGGCGTCGGTGTCCGCCGTGCGCCAGCGGACCACCAGGCCGCCGGCGCCGTCGTCTGCCACGTCGGTGTGCAGCGGCAGCTCGCCCTCCGTCTCCAGCCGGAAGATCACCTCGTCGAGTACGGCCACCAGCAGGTCCTCGTCGTCGCCGGCCGGCGCACGGAACTCGCGCTCGCCGCCCGGCTGGGCCCCGGCGGGGTCGACGAACGTCCCGACCTGCGCGGCGACCGCCTCGGCCACGCACTCCTCCCGGGTCGGCGCCCACGCCTCGATGCGGACGTCGGCGGTGTGCGGCACGCAGCGGTGCCCGCGCTCGGGTCGTCGCTCCATGCCCCGATCATCCGTCACCGGCCCGCCGCGCGCGGGCGGGTCCGCGCAGGCCGAGGCGGGCTCAGCGCAGGTCGAGGCGGGCTCAGCGCAGGTCGAGGCGGGCTCAGCGCGGGCCGAAACGGGCTCAGCGCGGGCCGGGGCGGGCTCAGCGCAGGCCGAGGCGGGCGATGGGCTCGACGAGTTCGCGCTCCTCGTAGGCGAGGTGGGACAGCAGCGTGTCGCTGAGCAGGTCGACGGCCGCGCGGAGCTCGGCCATCCCGTCGGAGACGGAGACGAACGCGACGAGGGCGCGGTCGACCCGCTCCAGGACGTCGTGGATGGCGTGGTGCTCCTGCTCCAGCCGGTCGATCACCGGCGCGAGGCGGGGGTCGCCGGCGCGCAGGTGCGGGAAGATCCCCCGGTCCTCGAGGGTGTGGTGGGTGGTGACGACCCGGCAGTACGACTCGCAGTAGGTGCCCAGCGTCCACTTGTTCTGCCGGATCGTCATGGTGTTGATGTGCGAGCGGGCCGTGCCCGCGTCGAGCAGCCCGGCGCCCACCTGCTCGACGAGGTCGTGGAGGCGGGCGAGTTCGGCCCGCAGCCCGTCGTGCACGTCGACGAGGTGCTGCGCGCCGGCCTGGTCGTGCGGGGTGTAGGTGCGGGCGGGGTCCGGCGCGGGGCCGGTCGGCCGGGTGGTCTCGTCCCAGACCCGGATCGCGCTGCGGCGGACGCCGTCGTCCGGCGTCGGCACGACCGCGAAGGCTCCCGCCCCGGCGGGCGGGCGCTCGCCCGGCGGCTCCGCCGGGGCGGTCACCGGCACCGGTCCCGCCGTGTCGGGCGCGGTGGCGGCGGTGCGCTCGGCGGCCACGAGGTCGCGTACGGCGGGGGCGACCTCGGCGGCGAAGCGCCGCAGGTCCTCGGGGTCGTCGCTGCCCAGGATGAAGGTGCTGACCCCGTCGCCGAGCGCGAGGTCGGCGAGTTCCTCCGCCCACTGCTCGGGCGGGCCCTGCAGCGGGCCGCGGCCGACCGGGGTGAAGCGGCCGGTCACGTTGAGCAGCCGGCGGACGTCGCCGGGGGACCGGCCCGCCTCCCGGGCCGCCTCGTCGATGGCGGTGTTGCCCCGGGCGAGGTCGCCGGGCTGGAGGTAGCCCAGCGACGGCAGCCACCCGTCGGCCCGGCGCCCGGTCAGGGCCAGCATGCGCGGCTTGTACGCGCCGAGCCAGATGCCCACGTCGTGGGCGGGCGCGGGGCCCCGCTTCGCGCCGACCACCCGGTGGAACTCGCCGTCGACGCGGACGCCGCCGCGCGCGTCGACGTCCCAGACCTGGCGGATGACCTCGATCGCCTCCTCCAGGGCCCGCACGCCCTGCCCGGGGGAGAGCCGACGCCCGCCCATCGCCTCGATGGCCTCCCAGAACGCGCCGGCGCCCAGGCCCAGCTCGACCCGGCCGCCGGAGAGCAGGTCGAGGCTCGCCACGCTGCGGGCCAGGACGGCCGGCGGGCGCAGCGGCAGGTTCGTCACGTTCGCGGCCAGCCGGACGCTGCTGGTCCGGGCCGCCACGAAGCTCATCAGCGTCCACGTGTCCAGGAACGCCGGCTGGTACGGGTGGTCCTGGAAGGTGACCAGGTCGAACCCGACCTGCTCGGCCAGCACGGCGAGGCCCACCACCCGGCCCGGGTCGGCGTTGCCGGGCGTCAGGAACGACCCGAAGGTCAACGGGTGCCCGTAGTCGCCCATGTCGGCCTCTCCCCCTGTCCCGCGGCTGCGCCGAGCCGCAGGGCAGATGGTATGCCGGGCGCGGACGTCGGCCGCCCCCGACCGACGATCCCGAGGGGCGGGGCGGGCCCCGGTGGCCCGGCGGAGGGCTGCCCCGCGGCGGGGCGTTGACGCCGGTAGATAGGCCCCCTATGGTCCTTACGGACCGGACCGTTATGTGCCCCTCCCCGAGCCCGTGCTCGTCGCGCGACGGGTCGGTCCCGGAGTCCCGGGGGAGGAAGTCAATCGCCCGGGTGCTTCCGCTGCAATTCCGGATCCGACCGTTACGGCTCGACCGCCGGTGCCTCCGGCGGTCGCGGGAAGAGGAGCAGGCGCCCATGACGAACCGCCGCACGTTGATCCGCTACGCCGCCGCCCTCGCGGTGGCACCGGCCGTCCCCGCCGCCTGGCCCGCGTCGCCCGCGTCGGCCGAGCCGGCCGCCGGGGTGACCGTCGACCCCTTCGGCATCCCGCTGCGCGACGTCCTGCTCATCGGCGGGACCGTCGCACCCGGCCCGGACGGCAGGCCGGTGCTCTGGTCCGCCGTCTCCGGCGAGCCGGCCCGGCTCGCCGCCATCGACCCGGCGACCGGCCGGACGGTCTCCGACCAGGAGCTCACCGGCGCACCCGGCTCGTACGCGGTGGCCGCCGCGCCCGACGGCACCGTCTACGTCGGCGCGTACAGCACCGGCGACCTGTACCGCCGCCGGCCCGGCCCGGACAGCCCCGTCGAGAACCTCGGCCGGCCGCTGCCCTCGGAGACGTACATCTGGCGGATCGCCGTGGACGACGCGGGCGTCGTGTACGGCGGCACCTTCCCCGGCGCCCGGGTCTTCGCCCACGACCCCGCCACCGGAACGACCCGGGACTACGGCCAGGTCCTCCCCGGCGCGCAGTACGTCCGCAGCCTCGCCGTCACCGCCGACAAGGTCTACGCCGGCACCCAGCCGGACGCCCACCTCTTCGAGATCGACAAGGTCAGCGGCGAGATCCGGGAGCTGCCCCTGCCCGACGGGCTCGGCGCCGGCACCGGCCAGACGGTGTACGACCTGAACGCCCACGACGGGCGGGTGTACGCCCGGTTCGGCTCCGCCATCAACGGCCGGCTCGGCGTGTACGACATCGCCCAGGGGCGGTGGACCGACCTGATCGACAACGTGGCCGGGCTGGACGTCTCCGCGCCCGGCCCCGGCGGCCTGGTCTACCTCACCCGCGCCGGCCGGCTCACCGGCTACCACCCGGACACCGGGACGTTCACCGACACCCCGCTGGTCTTCCCGGGTCGAGTGGTCAACAACCGGGGCATCGGCTGGGTCACCCTCGCCGACCGGGACTGGCCGGGCCGCACGCTCGTCGGGCTGCTCTGGCGGGGCGACATGTTCCGCTGGAACCCGGTCACCGGCCGCGCCGACGTGGTGCAGACCGACGTGCCCGGCGAGCCCATCCCGATCGCCGCGCTGCACGTCGGCGCCTCCGGCACGGTCTGGGTCGGCGGCTACCTCAACGGCGGCCTCGCCCGCGTCGACCCCGACACCGGGGTGTCGACGTTCCAGCGCTTCGCCCAGGTGGAGAGCGTGCTGGAGACCGGCGGCCAGGTCTGGCTGGGGGCGTACCCGGACTCGCGGCTCTACCGGTACGACCCGGCGAAGCCGTGGAGCAGCCCCGAGTACTCGCCGGGCCTGCCGGGCAGCGCGGACAACCCGGCGAAGCTGCTCGACCTGAAGGCCGCCGACCAGGTGCGGGCACGGGCGCTGACCGACGCCGGGGACGCGGTGGCCTACGGCACCATGCCCAACACCACCCTCGGTGGGGCGTTGGCCGTCGTGGACAAGGCCACCGGCGCGGCGCGCGTGCACCGGCCGGTCGTGGCCGACCAGTCGATCGTCAGCCTCGCCCATGTCAACGGCCTGATCGTGGGCGGCACCTCGATCTCCGGCGGGTACAGCGTCCCTGCGCCCACCCAGACCGAGGCGCGACTGTTCGGCTGGGACGTCGCCACCGACAGCGAGGCGTTCCAGTTCGTCCCGGTGCCGGGCGCGACGGCGATCCCCGCCCTGACGGTGGACCGCAGCGGCCTGCTGTGGGGGCTGGCCGGCGGTCAGCTCTTCGCCGTCGACCTGGCCACCCGCTCGGTCACCCAGCGCATCCAGCTCGCCCCGGGGGTCGCCGACAGCCGCGCCAAGCTCGGCTACGACGCCCCGCGCCACCTGTTGTACGCGCTGGTCCGCGGGCGGCTGCTGGTCCAGGTGGACCTGGCCACCGGCGCGACGCGGCAACTGCTGGACCAGCCGACGGAGTTCCTCGCCGTACACCCGGACGGGCGGCTCTTCGTCGGGGCCGGCGAGCACCTGCACCGGGTCACCGTGACGGGCTGACCCGCCGGACGCGGACGGCGGGCCGGCGATCGAAGGAGATCGCCGGCCCGCCGCCGGTCGTGCCGGTGCCTAGAGCTGGATGCGGACCAGGTTGCGGCCGCGCAGCGCGTAGAGCGCCGAGCCGTCCGGGGCGGCGGTGAGCAGCGCCCCGCCGCCGTACCACTGCGCGTTCAGGCCGGTGACGAACGGGGTGACCGTCATCGTCGCCGGGTCGAGCTGCCACACGTCCTTGCCGTTGGTGCCGTAGATCGTCGCGCCGACCTGCACGAGGGTGCTCTGACCGGAGGCGACGGTGGTCGTCGACACGACCTGGCGGGTGCGCTGGTCGACGGCGAAGAGCACGCCGGTCTCGGTGAGGCCGATGATCCGGTCGCCGGTAACCGCGAGGTCGACGATCTGCTTCGCGCCGGGGACCGGGGTGATCTCCCAGGTCTTCGTCCGGCTCGCGAGGTCGAAGCCGGCGAGCCGGGCCTCGGTGGCGCGCGGGGTGGTGCCGAAGCCGCCGTTGACGCTGCTGCCGAGGAAGGCGGTGCCGTGCTTCACCGCCACCGACCGGATCGACTGGTCGGCGATGACGTCGCGGTGCACGTCCAGTGCACCGGTGCGGGGATCGTAGAGGCTGACCGCGCCGCCGTACCGGCCGTAGTCCGGTTCGGTGCCGACGACCAGCAGGCTGTCGGCGGGGGACCAGGTGGCGTCGAGCGGCCGGGTCTGTTCCGCGCCGATCGCGGCGACCCGGCGCGGGTCGCCGTCGGGCGCCATCCGGAAGAGGTACGCCAGCGTGTAGACCGACATCCAGATCTCGCCCGCGACGGGCGTCATGGCCTTGGCCTCGCCGGGCAGGAACCGCCGGGTGGAGGTGCCCGCCGCCAGGTCGTGCACCTGCACGCCGGCCTTGCCGGAGACATACACCCGGGGGCCGTCGGTGGCGATCGCCATGGCCAGTTCCGGCGCCGGCGGCATGCCGGCCTGGGTGAGGTCGACGCCGGTCAGCTCGCCGGTGTTCAGGTCGTAGGTGACCACGGTGTTGGTGACGACGCCGCGCAGCTGGTCGCCGGTGACGAAGATCCGGCCGAAGGAGGCGCCGTCGTAGGGCACGGCGAGGGTGCTGAGCTGCCCGGTGTCCCGGTCGTACTTGCGCAGTGTGCCGGAGGGGCGGGTGCCGAGGTAGACGTCGTTGCGCGCCGGGTCGACGGCGATGGCGGTGATGAAGCTGTCCGGCGTCTGCACCACCTCGTACCTCGACGGGTTCGCGGTGTCGATCAGCAGCATGGTGCCGGTGGGGGAGAGGGCCGCGGCGAGGAGGCCGTTCTCCAGGGCGAGGGTGCCGACGAAGGTGCGGTCGGCGAACTCGGGCGGCAGGAGTTCCCGCTTCGCGCCGGTGGCCCGGTCGATCGCGATCAGGTGGGCGTGCGCCCCGACGCCGGCGTAGATGGTCGTCGCGTCGACGGCGATGCTGCGCACGTACTGCTCGCCGGGCACCGCGACGCCGTAGTCCCGGGTGGCGCCGGTGGCGGGGTCGTAGGAGAAGACCCGCCCGCCGGGGTAGGTGCCGCCGTAGACGACGCCGTCGGGCGCGGTGTCCAGGGCCCAGATGTACCGGTCGGGGGAGACGTCGGCGACCTTGGTTACCCCGGTGCCGGTGGTGTCCACCCGGTACAGGTCGCCCGGCTCGTAGGTGCCGACGTACAGGTCGGTGCCGACCGAGGTGGTGGCCCAGGCACCGCCGCCGGTCGGCAGCTCGTAGCGCTGGTCGACCGTCTGCGCGGCCAGGTCGTAGCCGCCCACCACGACCGGGTTCACGCCGCCGGTCGCCGTGTAGATCGTCCCGTCGATCAGCTCGGAGCCGTTGACCGAGGTGACCTCGGAGGCGGGCCCGAGGTCGGTGACGGCGCCGGGCGGGGGTGCCTCGGCGTGGGCGGGCCCCGCCGGTACCGCCAGGGTGGCGGCGGCCAGCAGCAGGGCCGCGGTGAGCGCGGTACGTCGCAACACGACCTCCAGAGTCTCAGGTTTCGGTCCGGGCTCTAACCGTCACAGCCCACCACGCTGATCGCGCCGTGTCGAGCCCTCGTCGCGGAATCCGCACCGTGTGGGCGCGAGCATTCATCGGTACCTCTAGAGTTCCGGACGCCACCGTAATAGGGTGCCGGCATCGTCGAACGTGGAGGTCGCGTCGTGTCGCCGTTACGTCGTCCCCTTGTGCCCGCCGTCGTCCTGGCGCTCGCCGCCGCCCTGCTGCCCGCCGCCCCCGCCACGGCCGCGCCGGCCGCCCCCACGCCCGGCGCGGTCACCGACTTCGGGGTCCAGCAGACCGCCCTCACCGTCTTCGAGGGCCACTACGGCACCGGCGCCGCCGGCCGGCCCGTCGTCTACGGGGTCCAGATGGGCTCGCCCGGGGTGCTCAGCGTGGCCGACCCGGTGACCCGGGAACTGCTCGACACCGCCTACCTGCCCGACTCCTCCGGCGCCTGGGGCATCACCCAGGCCGGCGACGGCACCGTCTACGCGGGCAGCTACCCCAACGCCCACCTCTACTCGTACGACCCGGACACCCGGGCCACCGTCGACCTCGGCGCACCCGTGCCGGGGCAGACCGTCCTCTACGGCCTGCGCCCCGGCGCCGACGGCCGGGTCTACGGCGGCACCTACCCCGGGGCGCACGTCTTCTCCTACGCTCCGGGCGAGGGGTTCCGCGACCACGGCCGGATGTACCCCGGCGAGCAGTACGTGATCGACGTCGCGGTCGACGCGGCGCGCAACGTGCTGTGGGCGGCGGTCGGCACGGGTGGCCACCTGATCCGCCTCGACCTGACCACGGGGGAGAAGCGGGACATCTGGCCGGAGGCGCTGCGCGGCGACCCGAACCACCCGTACGACATCAACCTGGTCGGCGGGAGGCTCTTCGTCAAGCGCAGCAAGCTCCAGGCGCTCGTCCTCGACCCGGACACCGGCGCCGTCCTGGCCGACGGCTTCACCATGGGCTCCCGGGGCACCTCGCCGCTCGCCCCCGACGGCCGGTCGGTCTACTTCACCTCCGGCACCGACCTCTGGCGCTACGACCTGCCGACCGACACCGCCGGGCCGGTGCGCGACGGCGCGGGCGCGCCGGTGCGCAGCGACGGGGCGGGCATCGGCTTCGGCTTCCTCGACGGCCAGCTCTACGCCGTCGTCGGCAACTACGCCGGGCAGGCACTGCGGTACGACCCGGCGACCGGCACCAGCGAGCGCTACCGGCTGCCGTTCCCGCCGCAGGCGCTGGACATCAACAACATCACCGCAGGCCCGGACGGCCGGATCTGGACGAACCTCTACATCAACGGCAACCTCGCCGTGCTCGACCCGGCGACCGGCGCCGCGACGAACGTGGGCCGGCTCGGGCAGGCCGACGGCTTCGGCTGGCACGACGGGAAGATGTACCAGGGCGTCTACCCGTACGGCGGGGTGCTCGTCTACGACCCGACCCAGCCGTACCGCCTCGGCACCAACCCGCGCGAGCTGTTCCGGCTGCAACCCGAGGGCCAGAACCGCCCGATCGCCTTCGCCTCCGCCGGCAGCCGGGTCTACGTCGGCAGCACGCCCGACTACGGCCTCTGGGGCGGCGCGCTGACCGTGTACGACACCGCGACCGGCGCCCGCACCACCCGCCGGGACATCGTCGCCGACCAGGGCGTGATCAGCCTGGCCGTGGTCGGCGACCGGCTCTGGGCCGGCACGACGATCAGCGGCGGCGGGGGCACCGTGCCGCGCGCCACGGAGGCGAAGCTGTTCACCGCCGACCTGGTGACCGGCGAGAAGACGGCCGAGTACACCCCGGTGCCGGGCGCCGACGCGATCACCTCGGTCGTCGCCGGGCCGGACGGCATGATCTGGGGACTCGCCGACGGCGAGGTGTTCGTGCTCGACCCGGCGACCGGCGCGGTGACGCACCGCGTCGACGTGCCCGGCGGCTACTCCGGGGTGGCCGACGAACTGGTCGTCAGCGCCGCCGACGAGCACGTCTACGCCTCGCTCGACGGCTACCTGCTGAAGATCGACCCGCTGTCGAAGGCGGTGCGGGTGATCCGGGACGCCGAGACCTACCGGCTGACCCAGGACGGCCAGGGCAACCTGTGGTTCCGCAACGGGGTCAAGGCGCCCAACCGGGCGGTCCAGTACGGCTCGCACCTGCTGCGGTACGTGCCCGAGGCGGACGCCTGCCCGCGCTCCGACCTGCGCCGTCAGGTGTACGCGGGCGACGCGGCCGCCGTGCCGAACCGGTACGCCGACGGCGGGTGCACGGTCAACGACCTGATCCGCGACGAGGCCGACTGGGGCAGCCACGGCGCGTTCGTCGCGCACGTCGCCTCGGTCACCGACGGGCTCGTGGGAGCCGGCGTGCTGGACGACGCCGAACAGGACGCCATCGTGGCGGCGGCCGCCGCCTCTTCCGTCGGCCGCTAGGCGGTCTACGCGGCGTCCTGCGGGCGCCGTGGGCGGGGCCCGGGCGACGCCGTCCGGGCCCCGCCGTGCTCGACCCCGACGGGCCGCCGCGTGGCCCCGCCGTGGCGGTCGGGGAAGTCCCGGAGCCGCCCCGGAGATCCGCCGTAGCCACTGGCCGGCACCCCGATAGGAAGGCACGCTACAGGTGCCCAATCTACTGGAGGTGCCGCCGTGTCGACCCGACGACGATCCCGGGGCCGCGTCCTCATCGGCGTGCTCGCCGTGGTGCTCGTGCTCTGCTGCGGCGGGGCGGCCGTGGGCGGCTGGGCCCTGGCGCGCGGCGGCACCGACACGGTCGGGCAGGTCGACTTCGTCCGCCCGCTGGCCGTACCGCCGCTGGCGACCTCGCGGGTCGACGGCCAGGGGCGGCGGGTGTTCGACCTGCTCGCCCGCCCCGGCCGGCGTGACTTCCGCGGTGACGGCCGGTTGACCCGCACCGCCGGCTTCGACGGCGACTTCCTCGGGCCGACCCTGCGCGCCAAGCGCGGCGAGCGGGTGGTGGTGAACGTGGTGAACCGGCTCGCCGAGGAGACCAGCGTGCACTGGCACGGCATGCACCTGCCGGCCCGGATGGACGGCGGCCCGCACCAGCCGATCCGGCCCGGGGCCACCTGGTCGCCGACGTGGACGGTCGACCAGCCGGCCGCCACCCTCTGGTACCACCCGCACCCGCACGGCGCGACCGAGGAGCACGTCTACCGCGGACTCGCCGGCATGTTCATCCTCGACGACGACCGGGAGGCAGCCCTGCCGCTGCCGCGCCGCTACGGCGTGGACGACGTCCCGGTGATCGTGCAGGACCGCAACTTCTCCCGCAGCGGCGAGTTCAGGAAGACCCGCAACGTGATCGCGGGCATCGGGGTGCTCGGCGACACCCTGCTGGTCAACGGCACCGTCGGGCCGTACCTGGACGTGACCACCGAACGCGTCCGGCTGCGCCTACTCAACGCCTCCACCGCCCGCACGTACGACTTCGGCCTGGCCGACGACCGGCCGTTCGCGCTCATCGGCAGCGACGGCGGGCTGCTGCCGCGCACCGCCCGGGTGAACCGGGTGCAGCTCTCCCCGGGCGAGCGGGCCGAGATCGTGGTGGACGTCCGCCCGGGGGAGCGGGTGACCCTGCGCAGCACCCCGCCCGACCTCGGCGCCGGCGCGCTGGCCGACCGGTTCGCCGGCGGCGCGGACCGCTTCGACGTGCTGCAACTGCGCGCGGCCGGCACCCTCGCGGCGTCGCCGCCGGTGCCCGACACGCTGGTCCCGGTCGACCGGCTGGACCCCGCGTCCGTTGGCGAGACCCGCCGGTTCACCCTCACAGGCCGCGGCATCAACGGCCGCTCGATGGAGATGGACCGGATCGACTTCGTCGCGACGAAGGACGCCACCGAGGTCTGGGAGGTGGTCAACCAGGACGGCGCCCCGCACAACTTCCACGTGCACGACGTGCAGTTCCAGGTGCTGTCGGTCGGCGGTCAGGCCCCGCCGCCCGCGCTGGGTGGCTGGAAGGACACCGTCTACCTCGCGCCCCAGCGGCCCGTCCGGCTGGTCCTGCGCTTCACCGACCACACTGACCCGGACGTGCCGTACATGTTCCACTGCCACCTGCTCTACCACGAGGACGCCGGCATGATGGGCCAGTTCGTGGTGGTGGAACCGGGCCAGCGCGCCGGCATCCCACCCCGGCCCGGCACCCACGCCGGGCACGACTGAGTCTGTCGCACCCGCTGGTTAACCTGCCGGCATGATCATGGACGACGCGGACGCCACCACCGTACGGTTTCTCCGGATGATGCGGGCCACCCTGCGCGAGGAGAAGGCCGGCGAGGACACCCTGGGGCGCACGGTCGAGCTGGCCCGGGCCTGGGGGACGAGCGAGGCCGCCGACGCGCACCTGCGCGCGGCGCTGCGGCGGCTGCACGGCGAGTCCCCGGATGCCGACGACCCCCGGCAGGTGGCCGACGAGTGCGCCGGCCTCGACCCGGACGGCGTGCCGGACCAGGCCACGGCCGCGAAGGGCCGGGCAATCGGCCGGTTCGCCGCGAACGCCCGCCGGCTGCGCGAGGGCGAGATCGGCCCCGCCGAGTTCGACCGGATCGTGGGGGAGGGCCGGGAGGGCTGACGGTCGCGGGCCGGCGGCGTACGGTCGGGCGAATGCGGATCACCAAGTTCACCCACGCCTGCGTCCGGCTGGAGCACGACGGCGGCGTGCTGGTCATTGACCCGGGCACGTGGAGCGAGCCGCGCGCCCTGGCCGGCGCGGACGCCGTGCTGGTCACCCACGAGCACACCGACCACGTCGACGTGCTCCGGCTGGCCGGCCTCGGCGTGCCGGTCTTCGCGCCGGAGGGCGCGGCGCTGCCCGGCCCGGTCCCGCTGCCCGTGACCCGGGTGGGCGCCGGGCAGCGGTTCACCGCGGCTGGCCTCACCGTGACCGCGCTCGGCGGCCGGCACGCCACCATCCACGGCGGCCAGCCCGACTGCGCCAACCTGGGCTACCTCGTCGGCGACGACGTCTACCACCCGGGCGACTCGCTGCACCCGCCGGACCGGCCCGTCCGGACCCTGCTCGTCCCGGCGCAGGCGTCCTGGCTGAAGCTGACCGAGGCGATCGAATTCGCCCGGGCCGCCGGGGCGGAGCGGGTGTTCCCGATCCACGACGCCCAGCTCAACGACCGGGGGCTGGCCAGCGTGAACGGCTGGTTCGCCGAGACCGTGCCCGGCTACCGCCACCTGGCACCAGGGGAGTCCGCATGAGCGGCCGTCCTCTCGCCTGCCCGCCGTCCTCGACCCGGGAGCGGGCGCCCTGGCCGGTGGTCGGCCGAATCGCTCCGGTGCCCCCGTGCGGTCCACCGGCCGACTGCTATACGGTCGCCAGGTGAGGATCGAAGAGCACTGGTGGAACGGCGACACGTCCCAGCGCGGGCGCCGCGACGTGTACATCCGCACGGACGGGCAGCGCTGGGACGTGCAGGTGCAGATCGGCGGCGCCTCCGGCCGGTCCCGGGTGCAGGAATGCCCGGGCCGGGCATCGGCGGTCATCCTCGCCGGCGCCTGGCGGGGCAACCATCCCGCCTGGCGTGAGGTGTCCGCCTGACGGTGCCGGCGTACCGGGGCCGAGGTCGACGTCGACGAGGGGCGGCCCGTGGTGACGCCGCCGGGTCATGAGTGGGCGTTGACCCGCCCACTCCCGCCGGCGGCTGGTTACGCTCGGGTCGTCGTCGAGGTCGGGGGAGCAGCATGAGCAGCCAGACGGTCCCCACGGTGATGCCGGCGGCGTTCTTCGGGCACGGCAGCCCGATGAACGCCCTGGAGCTGAACCGGTACACGTCCGCGTGGCGCGCCTTCGGCCGGTCGGTGCCGCGACCCCGCGCGATCCTGGTGGTGTCGGCCCACTGGTACATCGGCGCCACCGCCGTCACGGCGATGCCCCGACCGAAGACGATCCACGACTTCTACGGCTTCCCGCAGGAGCTGTTCGACGTCCGCTACCCGGCGCCGGGCCTGCCGGGGCTGGCCGAGGAGATCAGCGACGTCGTCCACCCCACGTGGGTCGGCGCGGACGTCGACTCCTGGGGTATCGACCACGGCACCTGGTCGGTGCTCACCCACGCCTTTCCCGACGCCGACATCCCCGTCGTCCAGTTGAGCATCAACGCGTTCAAGGATCTGGACTACCACCTGGACCTGGGTGCGAGGTTGGCGCCGCTGCGCGAGCGCGGCGTGCTCGTCGTGGCCAGCGGCAACGTGGTGCACAACCTCGGCGGGGTGGATCCGCGCATGGTCGACGAGGGCTTCGACTGGGCGCACCGGTTCGACGAGGCGGCGAGGGAGGTCATGCTCGGCGAGCCGACCGAGGCGCCCGCGCTCGACGCCCACCGCGACTTCGGCCTGGCCGTGCCGACGCCGGACCACTTCATTCCGCTGCTCTACCTGGCCGGCCTGGCCGGGGCCGCCGGCAACGGCTCGGAGGTGCTGGTGGACGGGTACGCGTACGGATCGCTGTCGATGACCGCGTACACCGTCGGGCTGACCTGCCAGGGGCCGGGCTCGGCGGCCGGCGCGCCGCTGCTCCCGGCCGACGTACCCCCCGACTCCTCGAACATCTGACCACCCGGCCTCAGCACTCGAAGCCGCCGGCGAGCCGGTCGGGTCCTTCCTCAAGACTCGGCGCGGGCCAGCAGCAGGCCGAGCGCCACGAACGAGCCGGCGAAGCCCCGGCGCAGCCAGCGGGTCACCGCCGGCCGGGCCAGCACCGCCCGGCCGTCGCGTGCTGCTCACCCCGGCCCACCAGTTCCCGACCGGCGTGGTGCTCGGCGGCGACCGCCGCCGCCAGCTCGCGGCGTGGGCCCGGGCCGGCGGCCTGGTCGTCGAGGACGACTACGACGCCGAGCACCGCTACGACCGGCCGCCGGTGCCCGCCCTGCGCGCCGTGCTGCCCGACCACGTCGGCTACGCCGGCAGCGTGTCGAAGCTGCCCGCGCCCGCCCTGCGGATCGGCTGGCTGCTGGTGCCGTCACGCCACCGGGACGCGGCGGTCGACGCCAAGCGCAACGCCGACCTGGGCAACGCGGTGCTGCCCCAACTGGTGCTGGCCGATGACATCGGGTGCGCTGGAGCGGCAGCTGCGGCTGCTGCGTCGACGGCACGTCCGGCGGCGCGACGCGATGGTGGCCGCCGTCGCCCGGCACCTGCCGGGCGCGACGGTGCACGGGGTGGCGGCCGGGCTGCACCTGACGGTCACGCTGCCCGGCGCGGTGGCCGACACGGAGGTGGCGTCGGCCGCGTTGGAGCGTGGGGTGAAGGTACAGCCGCTGTCGTGGCACTGCCAGCGTCCCCCACCCGCCGGGCCTGGTCCTCGGCTACGCGGCCAACACGGCCTCGGCCATCGAGGAGGGCGTCGGGATGATCGCCGCGGCCCTGGGAGCCGGCCGGAACTGACCGACACCGGCAGCGAGCGGACGCGCCCGGCAGTGCGGTCGCCCGTCGACCGGAGACGACCCGCCGTGTGCGGACCCGCGCCGCCGTGGGCCTGACCCGGGGGGTTTGTCCGGTGCCCGTACGGGGACACGTCCCTGCCACCGCCATGCGTGAGAAGGAGTAGGCGTGCGTTCCTCAGCCGGCCTCGACGCCGTTTCCGGCCCACGCGGGTCATGACGTCGCCGTGTCCGCCCGACGAGTGACGGGAGCGCGGCGTCTCCGCTCGGTGACCGAGCAGTCCCGGGTCGCCACGGAGGAGCTCTTCCTCGACGTGGTGTTCGTCTTCGCGTTCATCCAGGTGACCACCCTGATGACGGCGGAGGCGGGCGAGCTCGGCGTGCTGCACGGCCTGCTCGTTCTCACCATCCTGTGGTGGTCCTGGTCGCTGTTCGCCTGGCTTGGCAACCGGGCCCAGGCGAGCTACGGCATGTCCCGGCTGGTGATCCTCTCCGTCACACCGATCATGTTCGTGCTGACGGTGACGATCAGCGAGGCCTTCACCGACGTTCCGGGCGGCACGGACACGTCGCTGGCGTTCGTGGCCTGCTTCGCCGCCGTGCGGGTGCTCTACCTGGCGCTGCGGATCTACGCGACCCCCGGCCTGCGCCGCGTCGACCTCGCCGCGCTCACCGTGCCGATGGTCGTCGCGGTCGCCCTGCTGCTGATCGCGGCGCTGCTTCCCCGGTCGGCCCTCGGCGCGGACCAGGCAAGGGCCGGGCAGGTCGTCCTCTGGCTACTGGCGATCATCGTCGACTACGGGGCCGGGCAGGTGCTCCGGGTCCCCGAGCGCCAGATCTTCTCCGCCCGGCACTGGGCCGAGCGGCACAACCTGATCATGATCGTGGCGCTCGGCGAGGTCCTGGTGTCGGTCGGCATCGCCGGAGGCGATGAACCCGGCTCACCGGGTCTGATCATCGCCTCCGCGCTCGCCGTGGTGGTCGCCGGCGCCCTCGAATGGATCTACTTCGACCTGTCCGCACTCATCGGCGAACGCGCGCTGCGGGGCGCGGACCAGGCCCGCCGGGTGACCCTCGCCAGAGACGGCTACACGTACCTGCACCTGCCGATGATCGCCGGGATCATCCTGCTCGCGCTCGGGCTGAAGCACGTGCCGTCGCTGGTCGGCGACGCCCACGCCTACCGGCGGGGTGACCCGCTCGACAGCCTGGGCCGGTACGCCATGTACGGCGGGGTGGCGCTGTTCATGCTCGCGCACGCCGCGTTCCAGTGGCGGCTCAGCCGCGCCGCCCGCGCCCTCGTGTGGCCGCGGGTCTTCGCGGCGATCCTGCTGGTGGCGCTGATCCCGGTCATCGCCCGACGGTCGGCACTCGCGGCGCTGGCGTGGCTGAGCGTGATCTGCGTCGTCACGGCGGTGATCGAGTTCTTCCTGTCCCGCCCCGAGCGGCGGCGGCTCCGCGAGGCGCTGTCGGAGGAGGACGAGTGCCCGAACGGTGAGCCGCCCACCTGATCGGTGCGGGAGCGCGGGCGACGGGCCGCATCGGTGGCCCGTCGCCCGACGCCGCGTCCGTCAGAGGGACTTCGCGACCTCGACCAACTGGTCCAGCGCCGCGCCCCAACCCTCGATGAAGCCCATCTCCTCGTGCGTCTTCTTCGCCGCGGCGTCGGCGTGGATCGCCGTGGCGGTGTACTTCGTGCCGTCGCCGGCGCGCTCGAGCCGCACGACCGCGGTGAACGGGAAGTCGTTCTCCCCGGTGGGCTGCGGACGGAAGCCGGGGCCGAGGGCGGAGGTGAAGACGAGCGTCGAGTTCTCCTCGGCCACCAGGATGCACCCGGTGCTCGGGTACTCCTCGCCCTCCGGCGAGCGCATCACCGTGTTGAACTTGCCGCCCGGCCGCACGTCGATCTCACAGGACGAGGTCGACCAGGGCTTCGGGGCAAACCACTGCACGATCAGCTCGGGAGTGGTCCAGGCCTTCCAGACCAGCTCGGGCGCGACGTCGACGGTGCGCTCCAGGACGAGGTCGAGCTTCGGGTCCACGGTGTACGCGGTCATTTCTGCTGCTCCTTCAGGTCGTAGAGAAGTGCGTCCAGTTGATCGAGGCGCCGGGTCCACACTGCGCGCTGCCCGGCGAGCCAGGCGTCGACCCGGTCGAGCGGCTCCGGCGCGAGGCGGTAGGTCCGCACCCGCCCCTTCTTCTCCGACGTCACCAGGCCGGCGTGCTCGAGGACGCGCAGGTGCTGGGTGAACGACGGCAGTGCCATGTCGAACGGACGAGCCAGGTCGCTCGTCGTCGCCGGGCCCCGGCCGAGGCGCTCCACGATCTGGCGGCGGGTGGGGTCCGACAGCGCGTGGAACACGTCATCCAGGGCGACGCCGACCTCCTCATCCCGGTCGCCAGATCGCTTAGGCATGTACCTAAGCATGATGCTGTAGGAAGCTTAGGTCAACACCTAAGTGAAATTGTTCGGGTCCGTCTCCGCTGACACTGGATCGAGGTCGCGTGCGGATGGGCCTTCGGCGCGAGCTGTGGATGGCCGACACCCCGGCGCCGCCCGAGGTGTCGGCGCCGCTCATGTCCGATGTGCTCGGTGTCACGCTAGCGTCTGCGTACGCCGACACCACCGCCACCGCTCCCGGACAGGAGAGCGCCATGCCCACACCGCTCAAGGCCGCCACCGCCCTCGTCACCGCGCTGCTGCTCGTCCTCACCGCGGCGGCCCCCGCCCAGGCCGCCACCCCGTACACCAAGACGCCCGTCTCCGGGTCGCTGCGCGCCTACAACGTCTCCGGCGTGTACGTCGCCGGCGTCTCCTCCGGCGGCTACATGGCCACCCAGTTCCACGTCGCCTACTCGTCGCGGATCCGGGGCGCGGCGGTCTTC
Source organism: Micromonospora sp. NPDC047620 (assembly GCF_043205005.1). Lineage (NCBI taxonomy): Bacteria > Bacillati > Actinomycetota > Actinomycetes > Micromonosporales > Micromonosporaceae > Micromonospora > Micromonospora sp. NPDC047620. The sequence goes on from NZ_JBIDDG010000008.1 coordinate 256,269, forward strand.
GCCGCCGGGCCGTACCACTGCGCGCAGAACAACGTCGTCCAGGCGCTCAACGGCTGCGGCGACAACCTGTACCCGACCAACGTCACCGCCCTGCAGGCCTACACCCGGACGTGGGCCGGCTACGGCTGGATCGACCCGGTCGGCAACCTCTCCGGCGACCCGGTGTACGTCTTCCACGGCAACAACGACACCGTCGTGAAGAAGTCCGTCACCGACGACCTGGTCCGCTACCGGAATGCGGGCCAGTGCTCCGCCCTTCATGGCGGGGGTGCAAGGCCCGCGCTGAGAGGGCCGTCAAGGCCCGAGCAGTGCCTTACCGGGACGGTTCTGCTGATCGATGTACTGCTTGGCGAGGCTTAGCGGTGCGCCGCCAACGGAGCCTGCGAAGTACGAGCCCGACCACAGCTTGTTGGCTCGGTAGTAGTGGTGTGCGAGGTCGGGGAATTCCTGCCGCAGGCGGCGGGATGACACTCCTTTGAGGGAGTTGACCAGGCGGGTAACAGCGATCTTGGGCGGGTAGTTGACCAGTAGGTGCACGTGGTTGTTCTCGCCGTTGAACTCGACCAGCTCGGCCTCGAAGTCCGTGCACACGTCCCGCATGATCTGTTCCATCCGGGACAGGTGCCGGTCGCCGAACACCTTGTGCCGGAACTTCGTTACGAAAACCAAGTGAACATGCATCGCGAAAACACAGTGTCTGCCAGTGCGAATGCCTTCGAGCTGAGCCATAAACCAATGGTACGGTGGCGTCGTGCAGCTCCGGTACAACTACCGCGTGTACCCGACGCCCGGCCAGCAGATCGAGCTGGCGAAGGCGTTCGGGTGCGCTCGCGTGGTGTTCAACGACGGGCTGCGCGTACGGCAGGAAGCCCGCGAGCAGGGCTTGCCGTACGTCTCGGACGGGGAACTGTCCCAGCAGGTCATAACGCAGGCGAAGAAGACCGAGGCCCGCGCCTGGCTGGGCGAGGTCTCGGCGGTGGTGCTGCAACAGGCACTCGCGGACCTCAACACCGCGTACCGCAACTTCTTCGCCTCGATCTCGGGCAAGCGCAAGGGCCGCAAGGTGGCACCACCGCGGTTTCGGTCGCGCAAGGACAATCGGCAGGCCATCCGGTTTACGGCCAACGCCCGGTACAAGATTCTGGACAACCGTCGGCTGCGGCTGCCGAAGATCGGGGACGTGGAGGTGCGCTGGTCACGGCCCCTGCCGTCAGAACCGTCCTCGGTCACGATCATCCGGGACGCGGCCGGGCGGTACTTCGCGTCGTTCGTCGTGACCACGACCGCGGACGAGCCGCTGCCGGAGACGGACTCCGAGGTCGGCATCGACCTGGGGCTGACGCACTTCGCGGTCCTCTCCGACGGCACGAAGGTGGCCGCGCCGAAGTTCCTGCGCCGCGCGGCCCGCAAGCTCAAGCGGTTGCAGCAAGACCTCTTCCGCAAGCAGAAGGGCTCGGCCAACCGAAAGAAGGCCGTCGTCAAGGTCGCTCGCGCTCATGCGCGGGTGGCCGACACCCGGCGGGACTGGCAGCACAAGCTGTCCACGACGATCACCCGCGAGAACCAAGCGGTATACGTCGAGGACCTGTGCGTGGTCGGTCTCGGCCGGACCCGGCTGGCGAAGTCCGTGCACGATGCGGGCTGGGCCAGTTTCATCGCGATGTTGGAGTACAAGGCAGCCCGGTACGGACGAACCTTCGCCCGGGTAGACCGGTTCTTCCCCTCCACCCGCATGTGCTCCGACTGTGGACGCATCAACAACAAGATGGCGCTCAACGTCCGATCGTGGGACTGCCCCTGTGGCAGCCACCACGACCGGGACGTCAATGCCGCCATCAACGTCAGGGCCGCTGGACAGGCGGACCTCAACGCCCGTGGAGCGCACGTAAGACTGACATCCGTGCCGGCGGCGCGCAGAGAAACGGGAACCCACCCAGACGCCACGCGGCATACGCGCAGCGTGGAGGGAATCTCCGCTCTTTAGGGCGGAGAGGATGTCAATACCAGCACTTCGGCGCCGACGTGCAGTACGACAGCGGCTCGTCGGCCGGCCACGCCTGGGTCACCCCGTACGGGACGCTGGGGTGCACCGCCACCGCCTCGCCCTTCCTGAACGACTGCGGCACCGACCCGCAGAACGCTCTGCTGCGCAAGCTGCTCGGCAGCGTGCAGGCGCCGAACACGGGCCCGCTCGGCGGCACGCTCATCCGGTTCAGCCAGAACACCCACGCGGTCAACGGCTGGGCCAACGGCCTGAGCATGGACGCCAACGGGTTCGCCTACGTCCCGGCGTCCTGCGCCGCCGGGCAGTCGTGCCGGCTGCTGGTCGCCCTGCACGGCTGCCTCCAGGGCTACGGTGCGGTCGGCACCGCCTTCGTCGACCGGGCGAACCTCAACCAGTACGCCGACACCAACAACCTGATCGTGCTCTACCCGCAGGCGCGGGCCACCGCCGGCACCAACCCGAACGGGTGCTGGGACTGGTGGGGCTACCTCGGCGCGACCAACTACCCGATCAAGGGCGGCGCCCAGGTGGAGACCATCATGAACATGGTCCGCCGGCTGGACGGCTGAGCCGCCCCTCACACGCCTGAGCGGGAGCCTCGCACCGGGCTCCCGCTCAGGCCGGCTCGTCGGCGGGCGCGTCGCTGCCCACCAGGCGCGCGTCCGCCGCGGCCTGACCGTCGGCGTCCCGCGCCTCCTCGCACACCGTGGCGGCGTCCACCCAGTGCCGCCGCGCCTCGGCGGCGTCGCCGAGGGCCGCCGCCGCGTCGCCCAGGTGCAGCAACGTCCGCCCCAGCCCCGCCGTCGGCTGCCCGTCGCGCAGCCGCCGGCTCTCCGCCAGCAGCTCGTACGCCTGCCGTGCCTGACCGGGGGCGGAGGCCAGCAGCGCCGCTCCCGCGTTGAGCAGCGCGGCGGCCCGGTTGGTCGGGTCGGCCACGGACTCGTACTCGCGCAGCGCCGCCCGCCACGACTGCGCCGCGTCGAGGTGCTCGCCGAGCCCGGCGTGCACGAGCACCAGGTTGGTCAGCGCCGCCGCGTAGCCCCGGGCGTCGCCGAGCGCGCGGAAGGCGTTCGCCGCCCGCACCAGGTGGTGGTGCGCGGTCTCCAACTCGCCCCGCGCCAGCCGGGCGGCACCCATCCCGAGGTCGGTCAGCGCGTGCCCGGCCCGGTCCGCGCCGGAGCGGTGCCGCCGGGACAGCTCCAGGTGCTCCACGGCGTCGTCGAGCTGCCCCAGGTCCAGCAGCACCAGGCCGAGGTTCATCCGCGCCTGCGCGGTGCCGCGCCGGCCCCGCTCCGCCACCGCCAGGCTGAGCGCCGTCGCCGCCCCCTGCGGGTCGCCCCGGCGGCGGCGCAGCACCCCCAGCTCGTTGTGCGCCCAGCCGGCGATCTCCGGCCGGTCGTCGGCGGTGGGCGTGGCCAGCACCGTGCGGCACACCTCCTCCCACTCGCCGAGCCGCTCCGCGTGGGCGAGCCATCCGCACAGCGCCACCGCCAGCCGGAACCACCAGCGACGCACCCGCCGCGGCAGCGTCTCCGCCGCGCCCGCCGGCACCTTCACCACCGCCAGCAGCAGCTCCTGGTGCAGGTCGAACCAGCCGTACGGGTCGTCGTCCAGGGCCAGCGTCGGCTCCCGGTCCGGCGGCGAGCCGGCCACCGCGAGGCTCGCGGCGTGCCGCTCGGCGCGGCGGGCCAGGTGCCGGGTGAGCCGGGCCTGCGCGGCCACCCGCCGCCGCGCCGGCTCCGCGTGGCGCAGGTGCATCCGGGCGTACGGGCCCAGCAGCGGGCGCACCTCGTAGCGGTCGCCGGGCGCGCCGGTCACGAACCCGCCGGTGGCCAGCTCGTGCAGCAGCGCGGCCACCCGGTCCGGGCGGCGGCCGGCGAGCGCCGCGATCGTCGGCCGGTCCAGCGGCACCGGGCTGAGCGACATCAGCCGCCACAACCGCCGCGCCTCGCCGCCCAGCGCGTGGTACGCGGTGTCCCGCCCGGTCACCAGCAGGGTCGCCGGGGACGCGGCGACGTGCTGGTGCGGGGGCGTGTCGACGGCGCGGCGCAGCGCGTCGAGCACGTCGGCGTGCCGCCAGCCGTGCTGTGCCGTACGCCGACCCAGCTCCGCCACCGTGCGGGGCTGCCGGCCGCACAGCTCGACGAGGGCGCGTACCGCCGGGTCGGTGCGCGGATCCGGGCGGTGCGGCCGGGCGACGGGCGCGGCGGCGCCCGCGGCGGCGAAGAGCTCGACCGCGTCGTCGGCGTCCGGCTCGGCGAGGCCGTGCGCCACCACCCCCTCCAGGGCGTCGAGCGCGGGCGTGCCGACCAGCAGCAGTCGGCAGGCCCGCGCGGTCGGCGGCAGCAGCGGCCGGACCTGGCCGGGGTCGTCCACGTTGTCCAGCACGACCAGGATCTGTCGGCCGTCGAGCTGCCCGCTCAGCTCGTCGGCGGCGTCGGCGAGGTCGTCGGCGTGGCCCGACGCCGGCGGCCGGGTGCCCAGGATCCGGGCCAGCGCGGTGAGCACCTGGCGCGGGCCGTGCGGCCGGCCGCCCCGCCGCAGGTCCAGGTAGTACTGGCCGTCGGGGAAGTCCTCCCGGCACAGGTTGGCGGCCTGGATCGCGCAGGACGAGGTGCCCACGGCCCGCCGGCCGACCACCGCGACCGCGTGCTCCTTCGTCAGCAGGTCGATGATCGCGTCGACGTGCCCGGCCCGCCCGGTGAACCCCGCCGGCCAGGGCAGGGTGGGCGCGCCGACGGCGGGCGGGGGCTCGCCGTCGTCCTGCGTCGCGGCCTGCTGCCGCTGGCGCCGCCACTCCACGATCACGGCGGCGGCGAGGCCGAGCACGATCACCCCGGCGCTCGCGGAACCGAGCTGGGCGACCGACAGCTCGGAGAGCAGGTTGCCCGTGACGTTGCCGAGCACCGCGCTGACCGTCCCGCCGACCACGCCGCCGATCGCCAGCAGCAGGCTCAGCCGCCGCGCCCGGCGGGAGCGGCCGGCGGGCCCCTGCCCGCTCACCGGACGCCCCCGGCGACCAGGCCGGCGACGAGCTGGCGGCGGGCCAACACCACCAGCAGCACCGGCAGGATCGAGGCGATCACCGAGCCGGCGGCGAGCGCGCCGCTGTTGGCGACGAAGCCGCGGGTCTGGCCGGCGAGGAACAGCCCCAGCGGCACCGCGCCCGGACCGCTGAACAGCAGGCCCACCACCAGGTCGTTCCACACCTGCACGAACTCCAGCACGGCGACGGCGACGACGGCCGGGCGGTTGTGCCGGGAGAGCAGCCGCAGGGTGCCCCACCAGTGCCGCCCGCCCACCCGGGCCGCCCGCACCTGCTCGGCGGGCAGGTCGGCGAAGGCGTTGCGCAGCACCAGCACGGCGAACGGCACGCCCAGCGCGACGTGCACCAGCGCCAGGCCGCGCGCCGTGCCCGAGGACAGCGCCACCCCGAGCACCTCGTTGACGGGCCCCGCGATCACCTGCACCGGCACGATGCTGGCGGCCATCAGCAGCAGGCCCGTGCCCTGGGCGGCCGGCCCCGTCAGCCAGGCGAGGGGGTACGCGGCGAGCAGCGCGACGCCCAGCACCGCGGCGGTCACCGCCGTCGCCAGCACCAGCGTGAAGCCCAGCGTGCGCCACAGCTCGACGCCGGTGAGCAGCTCCCGGTAGGAGGCGAGGCTCGGTGGTCTCGACCACCAGCCTCCGGCCGCGGCGTCCACCGCGCCGTGCAGCGAGGTGGCGAGCAGCACCCCGAGCGGCACCAGCCAGGCGACCGCCGCGCCCGCGACCAGCAGCCGGGTCGACCGGCGTGGTGCCGGCGCCGCCGGGTCGGGCCCGACGGGCGCCGGGTCCCGGGGCGGAGGCCAGGCCTGCCGTACGAACAGCGCCGCGACCAGCACCCCGGCGGCCACCGCCACCAGCCAGACGACGCCGAGCGCGGCGCCCTCGCCGGTGGTGGCGCCGTTGGAGGTCTGCCAGACCCGTAACGCCAGCACCGACGCCTCGTCGCGCACCGAGCCGGGCGCCAGCACCAGGATCAGGTCGAACGTGCGGGTGGTGCCGAGCGCCACCAGGGTGAAGACCACCGCGACCGTACGCAGCAGCAGCGGTCGCCACTGCGCGTCCCAGAGCACGTCGCGGCGGTTGCCGCCGTACGCGCGGACCGCGTCGGCGAGGCTCGACGGCACCGCGTCGAGGGCGGCCCGGAACACCAGCACGGCCAGCCCGACCCAGGCCCACACGAACGCCGACATCAGCGCCACCGTGACCAGGCCGGGGCCGAGCAGGTGTGGCGCGTCCGCCGCCGACCGGCCGGTCAACTTCGCGGCGACCAGGGTGGCCAGCCCGCGCTCCGGGTCCGGGTCGTACATGAGCCGGAACGTGACCCCGGTGACCACCAGCGGCAGCGCGGTCGGCACCACCAGGATCAGCCGGACCAGCCCGCCCTCCTGCGAGCGGCGGGAGGCGGCGGCGAGCAGGTAGCCCAGGACGGTCACCACGGCCGGCACGACCAGCGCCCAGAGCACCGTGCGACCCACCACCGCGCCGGTGCCGGGCGCGGCCAGCGCGGTGCGGTAGTGCTCCGCGCCGACCCACCGGCCGTCGGTCGTGACGCTGGCGTGCAGCGTACGCAGCACCGGCCACGCCACCAGCCCGCCGAGCAGCAGCAGGGCGGGCAGCAGCAGCGTCGAGGTGGCCCCCGCCGCAGGGTAGGCCCGCCCGCGCCGGGGCGGCCCGACGTCGTCGAGGACCGCCGGCTCGCCCAGCACCCGGCTCATCGGCCCCTCCCCGCGGAGCGGGCCCCCGTGGCCAGTTGACCGGTGGCCCGCCGGACCGCCTCGCCGACGGCGACCCCGTCGGTGACGTCGGCGAAGAAGTCCTGCATGATCCGCCAGATGCCCACCCCGTCGGAGCCGGTGAACGGGCCGGGCAGCCGGTCGGAGAGGTCGAAGCGCACCACCTCGGCCGTGCGCAGCTCGGCGGCGAGGCGGCGGCGCACGGCGTCGCGGTAGCCCGCCAGCGGCACGGACACGTTGGGGGAGAGGTAACCGCCGGCGCGCAGCCACGGCTCGAACGCCGTCCCGCCGCTGAGCCAGCGCGCCAGCTCCGCGCCGCGGGCCGAGCCGGCGAAGGCCACCGCCGCGTCGCCGCCGACGATCAGCGGTTTGTCGGCCAGCCGGGCGCCGGGGAACCGGAACGTCTCCGGCCGCTCCGGGCCCCGGCGGAACCGGCTGGCGACGTCGTCGACGAAGTCGGCCTCGAAGAGCATCGTGGCCCGCCGGTGGTACACCACCTGGATCACCGACTCCTCGTACTGGGTGAGCAGGGCGCGGCGCCCGCCGCCGGGGAACGCGCCGTCGACGCGCCACAGCTCGGCGAGCCGGTCCAGCGCGACCTGCACCGGCCGGGCCCGCCAGTCGGCCTCACCGTGGGCCAGCGCCTCGTAGAAGCCGGGCGGAGCCACGTCGGCGAGGACGTTCTCGAACCAGTCGGTGAGCACCCAGCCGTCGGCCGCGCCGACGGCCAGCGGGGCGGGGCCGTCGCCGGCCCGGGCGCGCGCGCCGAGCCGCCGGGTGAGCGTGACGAGCTGGTCCCACGTGCGTGGCGGCTCGGGGAGCATCGACGGGAAGTACCAGAACAGCGACTTGTGGGCCGCCTTCACCCAGACGCCGTAGCGCCGCCCGTCGGCGGAGAGCAGGTCGGCCATGCCGGGCGGGAGGGCGTAGCTGGCGGCCGGGGTGAGCTCGCGCAGCCAGCCGCGCCGGGCGTACTCCACGACCAGCCCCGACCTGGGCAGGATCGCCACGTCGGGGCTGGTGCCGGCGAGCTGGCGGGCGCGCAGGAACGCGTCGATGTCGTTGCCGGCGCTGATCACCTGCACGCCGGCGTCGTAGCCGGCCACCACCTCGCGGAACCGGGCGAGCTCCCCGCCGCTCCACACCACCGCGACCTGGACCGACGGCTCCGCCCGGGAGCAGCCGGCGGCGGCGGTCGCGCCCGCCGCCGCGGCAGCCCGCAGCAGGGCACGGCGGCGCAGCCGCCCCGATGCGGTCACGCGACCACCTCGGCGGCGACCGGCACGTCGGCCAGCGCGCCCGGATCGCAGGTGCACACCAGCACGGCCGCCCCGGAGGTGTCCGGCGGGGACAGCCGCCCGACCAGGTCGGTGAGCCGCCCGCCGCCGGCCGGCCCGGTCGGCAGGTCGATCACCAGCACCTCGGGCAGGCAGGCCACCGCCCGGGCCAGCGCCACCCGGAACCGTTGCGCCTCCGACAGCAGGTGTGGCCGCAGCTCCAGGGTCGGCGCCAGCTCCAGCCGGTCGACCACCGTCGCCGTCCAGTCGTCGGCGACCTCCCGCACCCGCTCCCGCCGGCGCTGGCCGTAGGCGATGTTGCGGCGCACGGTCAGGTGGGGCAGCAGCGCGCCGCCGGCCGGGACGTAGGCGATCCGGCGGCGCGGCGGCGGCATCCCGGTGACGTCCCGACCGCCGACCAGGACCTGACCGGCGACCGGCGCGGCCAGCCCGGCCACCACCCGGGCGACGGCGGTGCCGACCGGCGGGTCGGCCACCAGCGCGACCGAGGCGCCCGCGGCGACGTGGAGGGTCACCGGCGCGGCGTCGGGCACGGCGACGAGTTCGCGCAGTCGTAACGTGGCCATCACCTCCGGTGACCCGGGCAGTCACCCCCAGGGTGGCACAAACCGGCGACCCGCGGTGCCCCGCAACCCTCCCCTGTGGAGTCACCGCGGGTTCATGCCACCACCTCCGGCGGCACCGCCTCCAGCACGTCGAAGCGCAGCCCCAGGGACGGCGGGGTGAGCAGCAGCTGCCGTCGCCGCTGGGTCCACAGCACCGGTCGGCCGTCGGTGGCCCGGGCCAGCATCGCCCGCCGCTCCACCCGTACGCCGTCGGCCGGCACCGCCGCCGGTTCCAACTGGTGGGTGGGGTGCGTCCCGCCGGCGGCCGGGTCGACCAGCAGGTCACTCTCGGCCTCGGGCAGCAGCACCGCCGTGGGCCCGGACAGGTCCACCCCGCGCCCCTGCACGTACCGGCGCCGGCCGGCGACCTCCTCCACCACGTACGGGTGCCAGTGCCGGGGCACCCTCGTCATCGGCCGGTACGCGAACCCGGGCCGGCCGGAGGCGTCCAGGTGGGCCGGGGGCTCGGCCGGGGCCTCCTCGTCGCCGAGCACCCCGCGCCCGCGCAGCCGCTGCTCCACCGCCCAGACCAGGTTGGCGTCCTCGTCGGTGCCGATCACCACCTCGTCGAGCACCGGGCCGACCAGCGGTGTGGCCGCCGTGGCCCAGACCACCAGGGAGCGGCTGTCCAGCCCGTCGGTGGCGAAGAGGCTCCAGTCGGCGGGCGGCGTCACCGGCCAGTCCTCGCCGAACGAGTCGTGCACCACCACCTCGTCGAGGGTGACCACGTGCCCGGCCAGACCGGGCACCGCGAAGGCGAACCAGTCGTCGGAGTGGTTGACGATCAGGTCGATCAGCAGCAGCGTCGCCAGGTGGGAGCGGTCCGGCGGGTAGCCGGCGACATCCACCGCGGCGTCCTCGATCTGCCACCAGCGGGGCAGCGGCGCGCCCGGGTAGCGGACCCGCCGGGGCACGGTGGTCGCCGCGTCGACCGGCACGGGCGGATCGGGCAGCGGGCGGTCGGCGTCCACCGCGTACCAGTCGAGGTCGCCGCCGTCGTGCCGGCGCAGCGCCAGGGTCACCCCGTCGGCGGTGAAGTCGGCGTCGTAGGCCAGCTCCGCCGGATCCCACAGGTCCACCGGCTCCGGCTCCGGCGGGCGCAGCCCGGCGAACCACGCCACCGGCAGGCCCAGCTCGCCACGCCGCCGCCACAGCTCGCGGCCGTCCACGCCGGTGCCGTCCAGCACGTCGTACGGCACCGGCAGCGCCGTGAGCAGCAGGGCCGGGTCGGCCGGCAGGGGGGTCCCGGCCGCCCCGGCCGCCGCCGCGACCGACCGGCCCGCCGCGATCCGCCGGCCGGGCGTCCACCAGTCACCCGGCTCGGACTCGACGATGGCCTCGGCGGGGGTGGTGCGCGGGTCCAGGTGTGGCTGCCCGCCCAGCGGGTCGACGGGAGTGAGCCGGGCCCGGTAGCTGACCCGCACCGGGGAGGCCGCGTCCTCGCCCTGGTGCTCGCCGAGCTGCCACTGCCGGCCGAGCAGCCAGGCCGGGTCGGCGACCTCGGCGGCGAAGCCACGGGTCAGATCCGACCCGGCCTGGTCCGCCTCCAACCGTCGTACCGTGTCGAAGACCAGTGCCATCGCCGGTTCACCTCCGGGTCGCGTCGAGCGGGACCCCCGTGGGTCCGTCGGCGGGCAGCAACCCGGCCGGCAGCAGCCCGCGCAGGCCGGGGGTGAGGTCGGCCGGCCGGGCGACCCGGGCCCGGGCCAGTTCGCGGACGTCGGCGAGGAGCTCCACCAGGGTCTCGGGGTCGAGTGGCCGCGACAGGTCCGGCGGCACGGCGAGCAGGATCGCCTGCGGCGCCCGGGCGGCCGGGGCGTCGAAGCCGAAGGTCGCCGCCGTGGCCTGCGCCGCCTCCGGGACCACCTCGGTGAACCGGTCGAGCACGGCCACCGCGACCGGCGCCCCCGGCGGCGTGACGGTGAGGTCCAGCGTCGGGTCGGCGTACGCGACGACCAGCCGTCGCCCGTCGGGGCCGCTGCTCTGCCACGGGTCGCCGGGCTTGTTGCTCCAGCCGGTCAGGGCCGGCCCGGCGGCGGCGGGCGTGCCGTCGGCGAGCTGGTGTGCCTCCAGCCTGGCGAGCGGCTCCCGGACGGCGGCGACCACCGGCAACCAGTCCGCGTCGAGCGTCCCGTCGCCGGTCAGCGCGGGCAGCGCCGAGCGGGGCAGCCGGGCGGTCACCGCGAGCTGGCCGGTCGGGCTGACCAGCGCGGCGAGCTGCCCGACCAGGTCGTCGCGCGTCAGCTCCGCCGCCGGGGAGGGTGACCCCGGGCCGGCCGGCGCGGTGTCGGCGGCGGCGTCGAGCCGCGCGTCGAGCAGCTCCCGCACCCGGACGGCCTGCGCCACCAGCCGCCGCTGCGCGGCCTCCGCGCCCGACGCCGCCTCCGTCGGCGCCGGGTCGGGGGCGAGGCCCCAGGCGCGGGCGGCGGTGACCAGGCGGGCCAGCACCGCCGGGTCGGCGCCGCCGATGCCCCCGTCGCCCGCGGTCAGCGCCAGCTCGGCGGCGACCCGGGCGGCCAGGGCCGCCGCCGTGTCCCGGACCCGGGCGTAGCGGGCCAGCAGGTCGGCGTGCGCGGTGGCGGGCGGGTCGGCGGAGTCCGGCCGCTCGGCCGTCGCGTCCGGGTCGGCCGGGCGGCGCCCGATCAGGGCGACCAGCCGCGCGGCGGCCTCGTAGCGGGCGACGCCGTCGCCGCCGGTCAGCGTGGCCGCGGCCGGCTCCGCGCCGAGCGCGGCGGCACCGGCGTCGACGGCGAGGCGCTCCAGGTCGGTGCGCGCCAGGGCCAGCGCGTCCGCCGGCCCGAGCCCCAACGCGTCGAGGGTGACGGTGGCGACCAGCCCACCGGCGGCGACCTCGAACGTCCAGTCGGGGCCGACCTGGGTGGCCAGGAACGCGGCGGTCGCCGGGTCGGCCAGGGCCGCCGGGGCTAGGGTGGCCCGGTCGGTCGGGTCGGCCGGCAGTGCCGCGTCGGCGACGTGCGGCAGGACGACGACCACGCCGGTGCCCACCGCCCGCCCCTCCCGGGGGGTGCGCAGCAGCCCCAGCCGCGGCGGGCGGGTCAACCCGGCGGCGGCGTCGAGCGCTGCCCCGGCCACCTCGGCCCGGCCCTCGGTGACGTGGTGCACGGCCTCGGCGACCAGCAGGTCCCCGTAGGCGTCCATGGCGACGCGCAGCCGGTCCAGGCCGGCCAGGCGGGCCGGGTCCAGCCCGAGGTCGCCCGGCGGGGCGGCCAGCACGGCCAGCCCGTCGCAGACCCGCCGCCCGGCGTGCTCGGTGCGGACGGGGTAGTCCCGGCGCAGCCGCTCCACGTCGGCCGGCGTGCCCACCACCCGCTCCACCTCACGGCCGAGTGCCTCGGCCAGGTGCGCGCCGACCCGGACATGTTCGGCGATCCGGTCGGCGTCGCGGACCGACCGGGACGTGAGGTCCAGGTCCCAGCGGGGCGACGGGTCGCTGACCGCCCTGTCCCGCAGCACCGTGGCGGCGAGACCCTGCCCGGCCGACGGCGCGTGGATCAGACCGGCGGCCGTGGGCCCGGGGGCGCCCGGCCGGGGCCGGTCCACCCAGCCGTACGCCCCGAGCCGGGGCTTGGCCGCCTGCTGTTCCACCAGGTCGTGCAGCCGCCGGGTGGGCGGCCCCAGCAACCACGGGTCGACCCGGTACGCGGCGGTGTCGACGGTGGCGCGCAGCAGCCGTTCCAGCCGGGGCGGCTCGATCTCGCCGAGCGTGAGCAGCCCGTCGACCACCCGCTCGTAGGCGCGGGCCTGCGGGGTGGGCCCGTGCAGCGCGGCGGCTGGGGTGTTGGCGATCCAGCCCTGGAGCCGGCCGGCGGTGGCGGCGTCCCGGGCCACCGGCTCCGGGCCGGGCGGGGCCTCGCCGGCCAGCGCCCGCCCCACGTCGCCGATCGCCACCTGCAACGACCGGACGGCGAGCCGCAGCAGCAGGCTGTCCAGCGGGTACTCCCTGAGCAGTTCCTCCAGGATCGCGCGGTTCGCGTACGCCCACGGCTGCTCCTCCGCGACCTCCAGCAGCCGCTTCAGCACGTCGGCGACGCCGGTGCCGGCGGGCAGGCCGTCCGGCGTCACGAGCGGGATCTCCAGCCGGCGGGGCGCGCCCGTGGCCCCGTAGCGGCGGTGCGGCGCCAGGCCCAGCCACTCGGCGTCGGGGTGCCGGCGCCGCCAGGCGGCGTCCAGATCGGACCAGGACGCGCCGTAGCCGAGCAGGAGCAGCACCAGCCACCACAGCTCCAGCGGCCAGGCCCGGCGGTGCCGGAACAGCGGCGAGGTCGGCACCTGACCGATCAGGTCGAGCAGGTCCTCGGTGGACGCCCCGACGACTGTGCCCCGCTGCTCGGCGGCGGCGGCGTACTCGGCGCGCAGGTGGGACAGCGGCTCGACCAGGCCCGCCTCGACCGGCGGGTCCTTCGGCTCGGGCACCCACCGGCGCAGCACCGTGGCCGGCAGCAGCCCGTAGGGCTGGGGGCCGACGCGCAGCGTCGGGAACGGCCCCTCGGGCAGCAACGCGCCGGGTGCCCACTCGGCGGCGGCGCCGGTCGGCAGCGCCCACACGTCCGCCCCGGCGAAACCCCACAGCGCCGGCCAGAGCCCGGCCACCGCCGCGCCCGCCCAGCGCCGGTGCGGCTCCGACGTGCCGGGCAGGGCGCCGAGCAGCCCCGGGTCGCCGGTGAGTGTGGCGGAGACCAGCCGGTCGGTGTCGGTGGGCGCACCGGTGAGCACCCCCCACCAGGCCGCCGGGTCCCCGGTGACGGGCGCGGCGGGCGCGCCGTCCACCGTGTTCGTCGCCGAGCCGGGGGCCAGCAGGGACAGCCGTCCCTCGTCACGGTGGCTGCCGAACAGCGCGCCCGGGTCGCCGTCGCCGAGACCGGTGACGTAGAGCGCGTCGATGTCGGACGGGTCGCCGTCCAGCGGCACCTTCCCGGCCAGGCCCGCCTCGACGGCCTCGTCCCAGTTCTCCCACCACCGCCGGTCCGCCGGTGCGTCCGGGTCGGGAAAGTCGACCGCGAGCCGGCCCCGGTCGACGGTGAGGGTCAACACCTGCGCCGGCGGGCCGCCGCCGCGGGCCAGCCAGACGTGCAGCGTGTCCGGGAACTCCTCGATCCGGGGGAAGGCCGGCTCGCTGCGTAGCTCGCCCGTGCCGACCGGCCGCAGCGCGGTGGTGCCGTCGGGGGCGGTGACGACCAGCGTCCGGACCAGCCAGACCGCCCGTGCCCCGCCGACGTGGACGGTCAGCTCGCGCCAGGCGACCTCGCCGCCCCCGGCGTCGAGGTAACGCCGCACCGCCTCGACCTCGCCCGGCGACACCCGCGGGTCGTGCCGGGCGAACCAGGGCTCGTCCGGCACCACCAGCAGGCGCAGCAGGCCGGGGGAGAACCGGGTCTCGATCCGCACCGGCAGCAGCACGCCGACGACTGGTTCCGCCATCACGGTCCTTCCGGGTCGAGGTGGTCGCCGCGGATGAGCACCCGTACCGGGCGGGCGAAGCTGGTCCGCGCCCAGGTCTCCGGCACCGGGGAGGTCGAGGCGTCGTTGGCGAAGCGGTAGCCGGCCGGGGGTTCCTCGAAGACCAGCCAGTGCCGCAGCACGTCCGCCGGGTCGAACCCCTGGAAGCCGAAGAAGGTCACGTCGGTGCCGATCCGCCCCTGGAAGCTGGGCAGCACCCGGACCGCCCCGGCCGGCGGGTCCTGCCCGAAGTCGACCGTGCCGGCGTGCTCGGCGGTGACCAGGTAGACCACGGTGGCCGGATAACGGAGGAACAGCCGTCCCTTGATCACCACGACCAGGTCCCGGCCCGAGGCGCCGGCCGGGCGGTGCGCCGGGGTGCCCAGGCCGCTGTCGTCCGGCCAGTTCCCGATGCCGGTGATGTCGTCGACGCGGGCGCCGGTGCCGGTGTCGGCCCGGCTCCAGAACACCCGCAGCGGGGTGCAGCCGGTGGCCACCGGGATGTTGCGCCACCGCAGCTCGCCGAGGAGCTGGGTGTTCAGCCCGGTCAGCAGGGCGTCGACGAAGCGCGGGTTGGTCTCCACCGCGATCACCGAGTTCTCCGGCAGCGCGCCCACCCCGGGCAGCAGCCACTCGTCGAAGGCGTCGCGCAGGTCGGCCCAGACCGGTCGGTCCAGCCCGACGCAGACCTCCGGCGGGGCGAGCGGCTGCGCCGGGTCGAGACCGTCGATGGTGGACAGCACGCGTACCCGGGCGGCGGCGTCGGGGCCGGTCGGGTCGAACGCGGCGGCCACCCCGGCGGCCAGCGCGTCCAGGTCGACCGGGCGGCACGGCGGCTCCACCGGCTCCGGCTCGGCCAGCCCGTCCAGCAGCGCCGGCAGGTCGTCCTCGCCGGCCGGCTTCGGCCAGCGTTCCAGCAGCTCCCACAGGGCGGCGGCGAGCCGTTCCAGCTCCCGCTCGGCGCGGTCGTCGACGGTCGCGGCGGCGGCCAGCAGGGCGAGGGCCTCGGCCCACGGCGCCGGTGACCCGGCGTGCGCCGCCCGGGCGAGCCGCTCCGCCACCGTGTGCGCCAGGTCGTGCAGCTTCGGGTGGGCGGCCTCGGCCAACTCCTTCGCCCGCCCGGCGGCGGCGTGCAGGTCCACCTCACCGGTCTCCGCCGCCCGGCGTCGACGTTCCTCCAGGTCGTCGAGGTCGATGCCGAGGTCGTCCAGCGGGAGCCCGTCGGCGCTCGGGCGCGGCGGGCGCGGGCACCGGTTGGCGGCCTTGAGCACCTCGCCCGCCGGCACCCCGCCGGCGGCGGTCAGCGCGGTGCGCGCCGGGCCGGCGCGCAGGATCCGCCGGGCCGCGCCGGAGAACAGCCCCGCCGGCAGCGGCCGGTCCGCGGCGGTGGCGAGCGCGGCCACCGTCCCGTCCGGGGTGACCACGCGGCGCAGCGCCGGCCCGAGCAGCCAGAGCCGCTCGTACGCGTCGGCGGGCGTCCGCCGCCGCCACAGCCCGCCCGCGGCGTTCAGGCCGAGCACCAGGTCCCGGATCCGCTGCCGCGCCTCCGCGAGGGCGCCCTGGTGGGCGCGGGCCTCGGCGGCAAGTTCCTCCTGGAGGCGGATGCCCAGCTCCAGCCCGAGCCCGGCCACCCCGCGGTCCCGGGGGTCGGTGTTCAGGCTGTCGCCCCAGGTGGTCTCCTCCGGGGCACCGGCCCGCCACGCCTCGCCGTAGCGGGGCAGCCCGACGATCGGCCGGCCCCGGTCGTCCCGTGCCGGGGTGCGCAGCGCGTCCAGGTCGTCGTGGACCGCGCCGGGCAGCGCCGCGTCGGTGCCGCCGAGCGGGGCGAGCGCGCCGCGTACCGCCAGGTCGTCGGCGGCGGGCACGCGGGGGTAGTCCAGCGGAGCCCGGCCGGTATCCGGGTCGGCGGCGCCGGGACGCAGCGCGGCGGCCAGGTCCTCGAAGCTTCCCGCCGGGGTGGCGGTGCGGAACCGCCAGGTGTCGTAGCAGGGCACGGTGGCCGGACCGGTGCCCGTCCACCGCGGCTGCCCCGCCGGGTCGTACGCCGGCACCAGCGCCGCGACGTAGTCGGTGCCCGGGGCGAGGGGCCGCCCGGAGAGCAGCCGGGCGATCCGCCTCCCGGCGGTGTCCACCTGAAGGTGCGCCCACCGGTACGCCGTCGCCCCGGTGCCCAGCGGGTGCAGCGCCTGCACGGCCGGGCTGAGCGTCACCTGGTCCCCGGCAAGGGTCAGCTCGTCGCCGTCCAGCCCGACGACCAGCACCAGCCAGGGGTGCTGCGCGCCGGCGCCGGCGGCCGGGCGGGGTGCCGGGGTGTACCGCCACGGCAGGGTCGCGTCGGCGAACTCCACGTGCGGGCAGCGGTCCGACTCGTGGTCGACGGCGCCGGGCGTCGGGTAGCGGCGGGTTATCGCCCCGGGGGCGAGGCGGACCACGTCGGCCGGGCCGGCGAGCAGGAACCGTACCGTGCCGGTGGCGGCCGTGGTGGTCGCGCCGGCGGCGTCGGTGCCGGTGAGCGTGACGGCCGTCTCGACCCGGGGCCGCCCGTCCTGCACGCCGGTCGCCAGCGCGGCGATCCGCTCCCGCGACCACCCGTGGAAGGTGAGCTGTTCGTCGGCCATCCGCGCCGCCCCTCTAGAAGCTCATCGCCGGCACGGGGTCGGTCGCCGCGACGGCGGCCCCGACGCCGCCCACGGTGGCCAGCTGATGCGCGTGCGCCTGGGACAGCCCGGTGGTCACCGCGCCCCCGGCGCCGTGCACGGCCCAGGTCTCGTCCCGCACGCCCACCGCCGGGGTGACCGGGTCGCGTTCGGGCCGACCGGTGCGGCCGGCCGCCGCGGCGAGCAGCCACCGGGGCAGCGCGAGAGCGGTGACCAGCACCGGCGGGGCGGGCAGCCGGATCTGCTTGACGGTGACGGTGAGCACCGTGGACGGCCCGGCGTCGGCGCCCTCGCCGCCCAGGCGGACGCCGGCGGTGAGCCGTTCGAAGGCGCGCCGGTTCAGCGCGTCGGCGTCGGAGAGATCGGCGAAGCCGCCCGGCGCGAACCAGTCGACCTCGGTGCCGGTGACCTGCGGGCCGGTGGCGGTGACCGTCTCCGGCCGGGTCAGCGGCGCGCCCTCGAAGCGTTGCAGCAGCAGGTCCAGCGGGGCGCGTTCCTGGGTCCAGACGGCCTGGCCCAGCGGCGGGACCACGGGCAGCGCGGCGGTGCGGGCCGGCTCGACGACCACGGCGGCGTCGGTCGCGCCGGTGCTGCGCAGGTTGGCCGGGTCGGCGAGTTCCCCGGCGAGCTCGGCCACGGCCGAGGCGACCGGCGTGACGGCCGGCGGCGTGGACGAGCCGAGGGTGATGGTCTCCTCGAAGGTGA
This sequence comes from Micromonospora sp. NPDC047620, assembly GCF_043205005.1. NCBI lineage: Bacteria > Bacillati > Actinomycetota > Actinomycetes > Micromonosporales > Micromonosporaceae > Micromonospora > Micromonospora sp. NPDC047620. The sequence goes on from NZ_JBIDDG010000008.1 coordinate 273,777, forward strand.
TCTCGAAGAACAGGATCTCCAGGGTGACCCTGCCGTGGAAGACCACCGGGCCGGGACCGGAGATGCTGCCGGTGAGGTCCAGCCCGGCGAGGGTGCGGCTGCGCCAGCGCACCCTCACCGAGGCGTGGATGGCGAAGTCGAAGTGGAACGGCTGGAACCGGATCAGCGCGTCGAAGCCGAGGAAGCCCCGGATGTTGAACGGCCCCAGGTTGACGATGACCTCGACGGCCGCGCCGAACTGCAGCGTGTTCGTGGTGACCGCGAAGTAGCCCTCGAAGCGGAAGTAGAGCAGGTCGTCGGGCTCGCCGCGGGTCATGGCGATCCGGGTCAGGCTGGCGGGGAAGACCAGGGGCGCCGGGTTGTACGCCGGGTGGAAGCCGCCGACGGTCAGCACCACGTACGGCTCGGCGCCGTAGCTGAGCCGGAACGCCGCGCCGCCGGTCAGTTCGAGGATCTCCAGCAGGTGGCTGTCGATCAGGACCGCGTCGAAGGCGACCAGTTGCTGCGCGAAGTCGACCACGCCCAGGATGTCCAGCCGGATCTGTAGGTAGGGCCGCCCGCCGGACGGGTTCTCGATCCCCGCGCGCGCCGAGCCGAGGATCACGATCTTGCGCGGGCCGGGCAGCTCGATGAACACGCCGATGTCGAAGCGGACCAGCTCCGCCCAGGACAGTTGCAGCGTCGGCCCGACCACGATCACGCCGGGCGTGGGCGGGAAGACCGCGGCCAGGTCGGCCAGGAGCACCGGGGCGTTGCGGACCGGGTCCTCCGGGGCCAGGATCCGCCCGACGGTGCCGGAGGCCATCCGGGCACGCAGCGCGTCCACGTCGGTCTGCCGGTTCAGCGCGAGCAGCCCGCCGACGGAGGAGAGTGCGAAGCCGAAGCCGAGCTGGATCGGCGGGAAGCTGGCCCGCAGCAGGATCAGCAGCGCGTAGCCGGGCGCGCCGCCGGGCAGCCGGGTGTCGAGCAGGCCGACCGCCTCCACCCCGACCACGCCCAGCTTGAGCGCGAGGACGCCCGAGTAGCGGCCGGCCGGCTCGTCGAAGCCGATGAAGCCGCCGCCGGTGACCGGCCCGGCGTTCACGACCATGCCGAGCCCGGTGGGCGGCAGGAAGCGGAAGGTCAGGTCGACCGGGCCGAGGTTGCCGTCGCGGACGGCCAGGTCGGCGCCGACGCCGATGCCGGCCACGCTCGCCGCGAACGGCCCGAGGTCGATGCCGCCGGTGAGGCGGACCTCCAGGGTGATGCCGGCCGCGCCGGGGCGCAGGGCCAGGTCGAGCCGGTCCAGGCGCAGCGGGCCCAGGCGCACCGCCAGGGGTACGGCGAGCACCAGGCCGGCGCCGCCGCGCAGGGTCAGCCCGTCCACCGGGTCCCAGTGCAGCCCGAGGTCGAAGTCGACCTCCAGGGTGGCCGGCAGCACGCTGGACAGGAAGCCGTCGGCGCCGCCGAAGGCGATCACCAGGCGGCCCGCGGCGACCTCGGCGTCGACGATCAGTCGGGCGCTCACCCCGCCCCCGTCCGCGGCGAACGCGGCGCCGACAGCGGCCCGGACGGCGGTGGCCGTGAGCCGGGTGCCGTCGGCCTCACCGAAGAGCACCATCGGCCCGGGGCCGGCGGGCAGCCGCTCCACCGACACGGTCAGCTCCCCGGCGACCCCGGGCGCGGGGGCCTGCGGGCGCAGCGTGGCGGGCGGTTCGACGCGCAGGGCGGCGCCGAGGTCGAGGCTGCCCTGGCCGCGCAGGTGTACCGCCCAGGCGTCGCCGATCGGCAGGGGAATGTCCAGCCCGCCGAAGTCGAACACGTCGAGGGTCAGCTCCAGCGGGGTGGGCGTGCCCGGGGGCAGTCCCTCCACGGCGTGCAGCCGGAACAGGAACGCGGCCAGCTCGGGACGGCCGCCGGGCCCGGCGAGCACCACCGCCGGCACGCCGACGGCGGTCAGCCAGTCGCGCAGCCGGGCGAGCAGCAGCGCGGCGTCCAGGGTGGGCTCGCCCCAGCCGTACACCTGGCGCAGCGCGGCGGCCGGGTCGTCGAGCAGCACCCCGAGCCGGTCCAGCCGGAGCCCGCGCCGCAGGTACGCGGGCCGGTCCCCGTCGGCGGGCACGGCGACGTTGTCGACCAGCCCGAACAGGGCGAGGGCGCGGCCGAGCGCCGGCCGACGGTCCAGCAGGTAGCTGGCGGCGGTCCAGTCGACCAGGCGTTGCGGCAGGTCGGCGAGGATCGCGGCCAGCGGCGCGCTGACCGCACCGCCCCCGGTGTACGCGGACTGCACCGCGCCGGCCAGGGCCCGGACGGCGTCGACGGCCTCGACGATCAGCGGCAGCAGGTCGCCCAGGGCGGCGGCGATCGCGGCGCTGTCGTCGTCGGCGATCGCGTCGACCAGCGCGGTGACCGCCGGCGGGAGAGCGGCGAGGGTGGCGCCGGCGGTGCCGGCGGCGGCGACCACCCCGGGCGCGCCCGCGACCGGGCCGGGCAGCGGCAGGCCCAGCTCGGCGAAGAGGTCGACCAGTTGCCCGGCGGCCAGCCGCTCGGTGACCGGGTCGAGCAGCCGGGCCAGTTCGACGGCGAGCTGCTCGGCGGTCCCGGCCATCAGCGCCCACCCCCCGGACCGGTGCCGCCGCGCCGCCCGCCCGGCGGCCAGTCTGCGGACGTGGTCCGCCCCGGCGGTGCGCCGCCTACGGACGTGGTCCGCCCCGGCGGTGGGCTACCGGCGGATGCGGTCCGGCGCGGGACCGGCGCCCGCTCCGGCCCGAAGAACAGGCGCAGGGCGGCGACGAGCGGTCGGATCAGCCCGACCCGCACGGCCGTGCGCGCCCGGCGGTGCCGCCGCAGCAACCGGGCCACGGCCGGGCTGAAGCTGTAGTAGACCCGGTCCAGCACGTCGGCGGCCCGCGCGCCGCGCGGCGTGGCCCGCAGCCGCTCGTCGCGCAGGTGCCGCAGGTAGCGCACGTCCGGATGATCGGGACGGCCCAGCGTGGCCGTGGCGATCAGGCACGGCCCGCCGCCGCCTCCGCCGGTGGCGGGCAGCGGGGATGAGGCGGCCACCTTGAGCAGGGCCGTCACCGCCGCGTGGATCTCCCGGTTGATCTTGCGGAAGTGGCCGGGCGGATCGGCGTAGTTGCAGTGGAAACCCTGCTCCTCGGCGTGTCCCGCCTCGAGGCAGTACGCGAAGATCGGCTGCCGGTTCGGCAGCGCGAACTGCCGGCTGCACGCGTAGTCGTCGCTGCACCCGGAGTTCGGCCCGCCGCCGACGGGGAGGTAGAGGAACGCGCTCTGCCCGACCGTGTACTCGGAGTGGGCCCGCTGGGTCGTGGAGGCGGGGGCGGCGGGATCAACCCCGGCCGAGCGGAGGATCTCGTCGTGCATCGCCGTGGCGATCATCCGCGACCGCGAGCGGATCCGGTGCGGCGGGTCGTCGGGGAGGTATTCCTTGTAGTCGGTCCGGCCCGGTGGCAGCGCAGGGTCCCCGGCGATCAGCCCGTCCCGGGTCCCGGCGAAGGCGGGCGCCCGCCAGTGCATCGCCGGGTCGTCGCCGTCCTCCTCCAGCCCCCAGGAATAGAGGATGTTGCGGCCGAACATGTGCACGTCCGCGTAGTAGTGGATCGGCAGGGTGTCCAGCAGGGACTCCAGGTGGCGGGTCTCCACCTCGGAATGCGCCGACGGGCCGCGGTAGGTGTCGTCGGCCGGCGACGTGGAGGCCGGGTCGGAGCCGTACCGGGCGCGGTAGAGCGCCACGTCGTAGTAGTCCTCGAATCGCCAGATGATGTCGAAGTTGCGGTTCAGGTCGACGCCGATCTCGCCGCCCGCCTGCGGGCTGCGGTTCTTGCGCCAGCCCGGCTCGCTGAGGTGGGTCAGGTCGTGCTCCCGCCCGTCGGGGTTGAGCAGCGGCAGGATGTAGAGGTCGAGCTTCGTGACGATGTCGTTGACGTCGGCCGCCGCGATCCGCCAGGCGCGGTAGCGGATCGGGGCGCCGACCAGCGGGGTGACGGTCATCGCCGGGAAGACGATGTCGGTGCCCGACGTGTACGACACCAGCAGGTTGCGGGCGAGGGTGACCAGCGCGTCGGGCGGCGCCCACTCGCGGGCGTGCACCCCGCCGACGATCAGCGCCGCCGGCCGGTTCGGGCCGCTGCCGTTGGCGATCCTGACGTAGCTGTGCGACCGGCCCCCGGCGGTCTCCGTCGGGAAGACCGTCCGGGTGCACAGCGCGGGGAAACTGGCGGCGAGGTCGGCGAGCGCGTCCTCGATCTCCTGCGCGCGCAGCGGCGCGGTGATGGCCGGGTACGGCGGGGGCACCTCAGCGCTCCCCGGTGCTCTCCGGCGGGGCCGACGCCTCCGGTGGCGGGGCGAGGCGCTGCGCGACCTCGGCATGGAAGGCGTCGAACTGGCCGGACGACATCATCACCCGCACCTCGGCGCCGCGCGCCTCCAACTCGGGAATCAGCTCCTCCGGCGCGTACGCCGAGATGCGGTAGCGGTCCGCGCCCAGTGACGCGGCGCTCGGGTCGATCAGGTCGAGCCCCGCCATGCCGCGCAGTCCGCGCAGCACCTCGGCCGTGCCCTCGATCTGGATGAGCCCCACGATCGCCTCCCGGCCTGCTGACGCGGCGGTCGAAGCCTTCCCCCTGCTCACTCAACGACGCCACCGACCGGCAGGCAATACGCCGAGTGGTCGAAGGATCGCCGCAGGGTGTCGGATTGCCGTCGCGGCGGGGGCCTGTCGGACTCCCCGCCGCGCCGTTGTCGGGCCGCCGGACGCGGCCGGAAGGTCAGGAGGGCGGCGACGACACCTCGGGAACGGGGCGCGGGGCGTAGAGGGCGGCGAGGTCGGCGGCGGTGGCGGCGAGCCGCTCGCGCAGCGCGGCCGGGGCCAGCACCTCCACGTCCGCGCCGAGCCGCAGCAGGTCGCCGTGCGCGTGGGTGAGCGACTCGATCGGGATGACGGCCGTCACCCAGCCGGCCTCGTCGGGTGGCCCGGCGGTGGCGTCGACGGCCGCCACCACCAGCTCGCTGCCGATCTCCCGGAGCCTCTCCCGGCCCCGAGGGGAGAGCCGGACCGTGGCGTCGTCGCGGTGCAGGTGGGCCCGGAAGCGCACCACGTGCGCCCGCCACCAGGCGGGCAGGTCGAACCCGTCCGGCCGGGCGAACCCCTCGTCCAGAGCGGTCAGCGACAGGACCTGGTTGACCCGGTAGGTGGCCGGCTCGTCCCGGCCGCGTCGGGCGGCGACCGCGTACCACCGGCCGCCCTTGAGGACCAGCCCGTAGGGCTCCAGCACCCGGTCGACCTCCCCGGCCCAGCTGCGGTAGCGCACCGCGATCCGCCGCTGCCGCCAGACCGCCTCGGCCACCTCGGGCAGGTGCGGCGAGGCGTCGCCGTCGGCGTACCAGTTGGGGGTGTCCAGGTGGAACCGTTCCTGGATCCGCGCGGCCCGGTCGGCCAGCTCGGGCGGGAGCGCGGCGTGCAGCTTGAGCTGGAGCGCGGCCACCGCCGCCCCGTAACCCAGCTCCGCGGCGGGCCCGGGCAGGCCGGCGAGGAAGAGCCGCTCCGCCTCCTGCGCGGTCAGCCCGGTCAGCCGGGTACGCCAACCCTCGACGAGCTGGTAGCCGCCGGCATGCCCCGCCTCGCCGTAGAGCGGAATGCCAGCCGCGTGCAGCGACTCGACGTCCCGGTAGACGGTGCGGGTGGACACCTCCAGCCGCTCGGCGAGCTGCGCCGCGGTCATCCGCCCGTGGGCCTGGAGCAGCATCAGCAGGGAGAGGAGTCGACTGGCCCGCACTCCGCTGACACTAGCTGTCAGTGAAGTGTCCGTACCGTCCCGGCATGGCATTTCGCGACAAGGAACTGCGGACGCCGGGACCTCTCACGGTCGCCGGCCGTCAACTCAAGCGCTACCACGTCGACCAGCCGGAACGGCGGATCGAGCCGGAGGTGGAACCGGCCGCGTACGCGGTGCTGCCCCGCCTGCTGCCGGCCCGCGACGGCGACGGCACCCCGCCGGCGGGCTGGGTGGTGCTGCACCGGGGCGCCGACACGGGGGCGTACCTGCTGGCGTACAGCTGGGTCTGGGACAACGTGGTCGAGGTGCGCATCGCGGCGGCCGGCCAGCCCGCCCTGGGCTGCCCGGACGACGACCCGACCCGCTTCGTCGACCTGACCCGCCCGTGGGCGGGCTGCGTCTGGGAGCTGGGCGTGCTGGAACACGAGCGGGCCGCCTGGGCCCGGCACGTGCTGGCGCCGGAGCGCCCGGACCTCGCCGGCTGGCTCGCCGACACCCGCGTCGAGGGGCCGGTGGGCCGCTGATGGGCGACTTCGACTTCCTCGTCGGCACCTGGGACGTGGCCAATCGGCGCCTGCGCGAGCGGCACGTCGGCAGCGACGACTGGGACGAGTTTCCCGGCGTCTCCGTGGCCCGCGGCTTCTTCGGCGGCGCCGGCAGCTTCGACGAGATCACCTTTCCCACCCGGGGCTTCTCCGGCGCCACCGTGCGGATCCTCGACCCGGCGGCCGGCACCTGGTCGATCTACTGGATGAACAGTCGGCGCGGGGTGCTGGAGCTGCCGCCGGTGGTGGGCCGGTTCACCGACGGCGTCGGCACGTTCTTCGCCGACGACGTCGACGAGGGCCGGCCGATCCGGTGCCGGTTCGTCTGGTCGGGCGTCACCGCGACCTCCTGCCGCTGGGAGCAGGCGTTCTCCATCGACGGCGGGCGCACCTGGGAGACCAACTGGACGATGGACTTCACCCGGAGGCCGGGCGGCTGACCGGGCCCGGCGGGCTCAACCGGCGGCGACGCCGAGCCGGTGGGGCATGTCCCAGCCCTCCGCGAGCCGGGACGGGTGCACGTTGTGCCCGCCGCCGAAGAACTCGCAGAACTTCATGATCAGCGGGTCCCAGCGCAGCGGGTCCACGTGGCTCGTCCCGGGGATGACCAGTTCCTCCTCGACGTACGCGCGCAGCACCTCGACCTGGAAGGCGGTCGCCCGTACGTCGGCCCCGGCGAACGGGTGGGCCGCGACCACCCGGCACTCCAGCTGGACCGGGCACTCCGCGACCCGGGGTGCCCGGACCAGTTCCGAGGGCTGCGCGGTCAGCCCGGCCAGGGCGAACTTGTCCGGCTCGTGCCGGTAGCCCTGGCGCAGCTTGTACTCCGGCACGTCCGGCCGGCCCGTGGTCAGCGCGATCCGGTCGACCGCGTCGACCATCGCCGAGGACGGCAGGTTGAGCACACACTCGCGCTCGCGCAGCAGGTTGGCGGTCGTCCGGCCGCTGTCGCCGAGCCCGAGCATGGCGTGCTGCCCCAGCCACCACGCCGACGACATCGGCGCGAGGTTCGCCGTGCCGTCCGGGTTGCGCGAGCTGACCAGGACCACCGGCGTCCCGAAGTAGAGCACCTTCAGACCGGGAACCACGTGCACACTTCCGCCTTCCACCGTCGGACGGGGCCACGGCGGCGGCCCCGTCCTCGACTCTGCGGCACCGCCGGGGGCCGATGCTGGCGGCGATCGGACGTCGCGTTTCCGACCACCCGAGGCGGGAGCCGAAGCGGGGTCAGGTCGGCGGGGGAGCGGTGCTGCGGTAGATCGCGGCCAGCCAGACGTCGAGCAGCACGTCGACCACGTCCCGTTCGGCCACGGCCGGGCCGTCGCCGGCGAACGTGGCGTACCAGACGCGCTCGTTCATCGAGTTGAGCGCGATGGCCAGGTCGCGGGCCGGCACGCCGTCGGGAGCCGCGCCGCGGCGGCGCTCGGCCTCGATCGCGGTCTCGATCGCCTGCACCCAGCGGTCCAGCACGCTCGCCCACACCCGGCGCACCTCGGCGTTGGTGCCGCGCACCTGGGCGCAGGCCAGCACCACCGCCCGGTGGGCGCCGAACGTCTCGTGGAACCGGTCGATCAGCTCCCGCCAGCGCGCCCGCGGATCCTCGGCCAGCCGCTCCAGCACGTCGCTGGCCGCGGCGTCGACCTCCTCGGTGACCCGGTCCAGCAGCGTCAGCAGCACCGCGTCCTTGGAGGGGAAGTAGAAGTAGAAGGTGGGCCGGGAGATGCCCGCGCCCCGGGCCAGGTCGTCGACGGAGACGTCGGCGACGGCCCGCTGCCGCAGCAGCCGCTCGGCGGTGGCCAGGATGGCCGACTCGCGTTCGTCCCCCGCCGACCGGGCCCCGCGGCGTCCGCGCGTGGCGGCGCTCCCGGCGGCCGTACGGGCGGGCGTCATCAGGCTCCTTCCGTGGATACCCCGGCCTTCAGGCCGGGGAGGAAACGGAACCTCCCTGCGAGGCAGGTCAGGAGTAGCCGGTTCGCCGTCAAGGCGGACAGGCTTCCCGCGCGACCCCGCAAGATTGGTTCCGAACTATCGAGCTATCTTCGTGAACGTGACCTCACGGGTGAAGCGGGCGTACAAGTTCCGCTTCTATCCGACTGCGCAGCAGGCGGAGCTGTTGAGTCG